>CALCEX010000222.1 GCA_937900325.1 uncultured Clostridia bacterium
TTCTGGACAGAATGTATCCGCTTATACAGAATTACGGCGTAAAAAAGCCTGAGATCAGGCTCCGCATGATGAGCTCCCGCTGGGGAAGCTGCGCCTATACAAAGGGACGCATCACCTTAAATAAACGGCTCATAGCCTACCCGGCAGCGGCGGCGGAAATGGTGACGCTTCACGAGCTCTGCCATTTCGTTCACCCGGATCATTCAAAGGATTTCTATGCGCTGCTGCAAAAGCTCATGCCCGACTGGAGGGTGAGAAAAGAGCTGCTGAGCGGCAAATAAAAAAAGAGGGCGAGTATGCAGAGGATCATATTCCATGTTGATGTAAACAGCGCCTTTCTTTCCTGGGAGGCGGCGAAGCGGGTGAGCGAGGGCGAACAGGATATACGCCTGATACCTGCGGCCATAGGAGGGGACAGGGACAAGCGCACGGGCGTGATACTTGCAAAGTCCATACCCGCAAAGAAATACGGCGTTACTACGGGAGAGCCCGTTGCCATGGCGCTGCGCAAATGCCCGGGCCTGTTTCTTGCCAAGCCCGATTTCAGGCTGTATGAGCGCAACTCAAGAGCATTTATGGATATATGCCGAAAGTACGCCCCCGCCGTTGAAAAGTATTCCATAGACGAGTGCTTTCTGGATATGACGGGCACGGACAATCTTTACGGCGAACCGGTAGAAGCCGCCCGAAAAATAAAGGACGAGGTACGGGATACATTGGGCTTTACCGTAAACATAGGCGTGGCAAACAACAAACTCCTGGCAAAGATGGCCAGCGACTTTGAAAAGCCGGATAAGGTCCATACCCTGCTTGACTGCGAGGTAAAGGCTAAGCTTTGGCCGCTGAGGGTAGGCGAGCTGTTTACGGTAGGGCCGGCGACGGCGAGAAAACTGGAGCAGGCAGGAATAACCACGGTAGGCGCGCTGGCACGGGCAAGCCTTTTAAGCGTGCAGGCGCTGCTTGGGCAGAAAATAGGCAGACAGGTATGGGACTACGCCAATGGCAGGGACGAGGCTCCCGTGCTTACAGAGACGGAGGAGGCCAAAGGATACAGCATATCCACTACCACGGAAGAGGACATTGTAACGGCGGAGCGGGCGTATAAAATACTGCTGGCCCTTACGGACAACGTGGCAGCCCGAATGCGCTCTGAAGGGGCGAAGGCATACGGCGTGTCGGTAACGATACGGGGCAACGATTTCAAAAACAGATCCCGCCAGAAAAAGCTGACGGAGCCTACCGATATAACCAACGAAATATATAAGCTTTGCCGAAGCCTGTTCGATGAGCTGTGGGATAGGCATACCCCGCTGCGGCTGCTCGGAATAGGGCTGCTGAACGTGACAAAAGAGGAATATGCCCAGCAGAGTATGTTCCGCGATGAAGGTAAGGACAAGGCCCGAAAGCTGGATAGGGCGGTGGACGACATACGCGGCCGCTTCGGAGCGGATACAATAATGCGCGGCTCTGTCATGAGCTCCGGCGCCGACGTGGGCAAAAAGTATAAGGCCCATATGGAAAACAAGCGAGAAAAATAAAGGAGCGTAGGTTTTATATTATGAAGATAAAGATCAATACCCGAGGCATGGTATATGCCTCTGCAATAGCCGCGATATATGTGGTGCTGACGCTTGTGTCGGCAGCGGCCGGGCTGTCCGGA
Source organism: uncultured Clostridia bacterium (assembly GCA_937900325.1). Classification (GTDB taxonomy): domain Bacteria; phylum Bacillota; class Clostridia; order Christensenellales; family CAG-138; genus SFEL01. Next base: position 1,661 of record CALCEX010000222.1, read on the forward strand.
GGCGTGATACAGTTCAGGCTTTCCGAAGCGCTGACAGTGCTGCCTGTGTTTACGGGCGCTGCGATCCCGGGGCTGTTTATAGGGTGCGCAATAGCCAATATCATTACCGGCGCGTTGCCGTGGGATGTGGCCATTGGCTCTCTCGCAACGCTGATAGGCGTATGCCTTACCTACCGCTTCCGCAGCAGGCCCAGGCTTGCCCCTGTGTTTCCCATATTGTCAAACGGCCTGATAGTACCGTTCATACTGAAATATGTATACGCTTTTCCCGGAAGCTACTGGTATTTTTTTCTGACGGTAACGATGGGCGAGATTGTGTGCTGCGGGCTGCTCGGATATTTGCTGTACCAGGAGCTGAGCAGGCGGGAAATATTCAAGCAGGATAAATAGTTCTAAAATTTGAACAATCGGTGAACTGTGGCAGATTTGTTGAAAATAGCAAGGCGTCAAGGTATAATGTTGCCGTTAATAAAGATTATTTTCGGGAGGAACGATACTGTATGGGTAAAGAATATGTGATAATGACTGATTCTTCCTGCGATCTGCCTCAGGAGCTTGCAGATCAGCTTGGCCTTGAGGTGCTGCCTCTTGAGGTTATGGCGGACGGGAAAAATTACCGCAACTGGCTGGACGGACGGGAGATAGGCTTTAAAGAATTCTATAATCTGGCGAGAGAGGGAAAGGAGCTCAAGACCTCTGCGGTAAATACGGCCACTTTTGAGGAAAAAATGGAAAAGCTGCTCGAAGAGGGCAAGGATGTACTGTATTTAGGCTTTTCATCGGGACTGAGCACCACATATAATTCCGGTGAGTCCGCTGCGCGCGAGCTTAGGGAAAAGTACCCCGACAGAAAGATCTATACCGTGGATACGCTTGCCGCATCCCTCGGCCAGGGCATGATAATATACTATGCCGCGAAGAAAAAAGAAGCGGGCGCGACCATAGAGGAGGTGCGGGACTTCGTTGAAGGCGAAAAGCTGCATATGTGCCATTGGTTCACCGTTGACGATCTGAATTACCTCAAGCGGGGCGGGCGCATTTCTGCCGCCACCGCCGCGATAGGCACCATGCTCAGCATAAAGCCCGTTATGCATATGGACAATGAGGGCCATCTGGCAGCCGTCGGAAAGGCAAGGGGAAGGAAGGCTTCGCTCAAGGCGCTGGTAGACAGCATGGAAGCGACTATGCTGCCCGGCAGAAACGAGACTATCTTCATCTGCCATGGCGACTGCATCGAGGACGCGGAATATCTGGCGAATCTGGTACGTGAGCGCACAGGCGTGCAGGATATAGTGATAAACTATGTTGGCCCCGTGATAGGCGCACACTCTGGTCCGGGCACCATCGCGCTGTTCTTCTGGGGCAGCGAAAGGTAAAGCATGGATAAAAACGGCGGGTAAACGCATCCCGTCGTTTTTTGTTTTCCGTTTTATTATATTTTATACATAATGATTCATTGCAAACGGTGCTGTTGTATGCTATTATATGCTAATGGCGGTGTGCCCGCAAATTGATACACACATATGTGGTTTCGGAGGTTTATAAATGGCAACTTTGGAAAAGCTGGAAAACGGCAAGGTGAAAATCACTATCGAGGTACCTGCGGCGAAGTTTGAGGAGGCCGTTGAGAAGGCTTATCATACCAACGGCAAGAAGTTCAATGTTCCCGGCTTCCGCAAGGGACATGCTCCGCGCAAGATGATCGAAAACGCCTATGGACCGCTGGCATTCTTTGACGATGCATTCGATATCGTCTATCCCGAGGTATACCAGGCAGCCATAAAGGAGCACGGCATAGAAGTGATCGACAGGCCCGACATTTCCATAGTTGACCTGCCCCTGGACGGCAAGGATCTGGTGTTTACGGCGGAGGTCGCCGTGTGTCCCGAGGTCAAGCTCGGTCAGTATAAGGGTATAGAAATAGAAAAGCGCGAGTATAATGTTACGGATGACGACGTGGCTGCGGAGATCGAGCGCGAGCGCGAAAAGGTTGCGCGTATGGTAGATGTTGAGCGCCCGGTTGAGAATGGCGATATCGTAAACCTCGACTATGAGGGCAGCGTATCCGGCATCAAGTTTGAAGGCGGCTCCGCCCAGGGCCAGACCCTTGAGATAGGCTCCCATACCTTCATTGACGG
>CALCEX010000223.1 GCA_937900325.1 uncultured Clostridia bacterium
TAGGCGTCGAGGCGCTGTCGCTGTACGCCTTTTCCACCGAGAACTGGAAGCGGCCAAAGGAGGAAATAGGGGCGCTGTTCGACCTTTTCCTGGAATACTTTATAAGCGAGCTGGGCGAATTGGACAAAAACAACGTCTGCATACGCATAATGGGCGATATGTCAGCATTTCCGGAAAAAATGGGACAGAAAACAGATGCGGCCATGCTCAAAACCAGAAACAATACCGGCCTCAAGCTCAATATCGCATTGAACTATGGCAGCAGGGCAGAGGTAGTTCGCGCCTGCAATACCCTTATTGAGCGCGGGAGACCCGTGGACGAAGCTGAGCTTATGAACGCCATGTATACGGCGGGGCTGCCGGATCTTGACCTTGTGATCCGCACGGCGGGAGAGCAGCGGCTGTCCAATTTCATGCTGCTTCAGGCGGCATACGCCGAGCTGGTGTTTACGGACGTGACATTTCCAGAGCTTACGGATGAAAGATATGCGGACTGCATAAGGGAATACCAGCGGCGCACCAGAAGGTTCGGCGCGGTGACAGAATAAATCATCAAAAAGGAGAGGCGGCGTAATGGATAGCGGCAGGAAAACCAGAGTAATAGTAGGCGTGTTGCTGGGGTTGCTTTTCGTGGGCATAGTGGCTCTTGGCAGCGTATTCCGCACCGTGGTATTTACCGTGGCGGCAGTGATAGCGGTATATGAGATGTCCAACATGGTCTATAAAAAAACGGAAAAGAATATATTCGCGGCGCCCGCATACGTCTTTGCGGCGCTGTGCTTCCCGGCAGCTTTGACGTTGAAGGCAAGCGCGCCTGTCGCCGTGATGCTCCTTGGGACGCTGTGCCTGATGCTCATCGCGGCGGATAGGATATTCAACAAGCTGCGCACCACGGAGGAGAGCATATACTCCGCGTTCATGCTCATATACCCAATGTCGCTTTTCGGGATGCTGGCGCTGATATTGCCCGCCGACGGGCTCACCTCACCGAGAAACGTGGGCCTGCTGCTGGTATTCATATGCCCGCTCATGGGAGATATGCTGGCCTATTATATAGGCTCCTCAATGGGCAAGCGAAAGCTGTGCCCCGAGATAAGCCCGCATAAGACTGTGGAGGGAAGCTGCGGAAGCTTTCTCGGCGGATTGCTGGGCGGCTTTATATGCTTCCTGCTGCAATTCATATGGGGACTGCGCCTGCCCATACTTCCCATGCTGCTTGTGGGTATTATCTGCGGAGGGATAGGGCAGATAGGCGATCTTTTTGCATCTGTCATAAAGCGCTGGGCCGGCGAAAAGGATTACGGCAATATATTTCCCGGCCATGGCGGGGTGATGGACAGGCTGGACAGCGTGCTGATGTGCGCGCCGGTGGTTCTGTGCTATGTATGGCTCAGTATGCTGGGCTAAAGGAATGCAATAATGAAAAACATAGCTGTTTTGGGCTGCACAGGCTCCATAGGCCGGCAGACTCTTGACATCATACGGGCCAATCCCGATAAATTCCGGGCGGTCGTGCTTTGCGCGGGCAGAGACGCCGGCGCCATGCTTGAAGCGGCGGAGGAATTCTGCCCGGATTATATCGCTATGGCGGACGAGGCTGCGGCGGATAAGATCAGGCAAAGCGGGATAAAAGCAAAAACAGCCGGCGGCGAGCAGGCGGTGCTGGAGGCGGCGGCCTGCGAGGGCGCCGATATAATAGTAAACGGCATAAGCGGCTTTTCGGGTATGAGGCCGCTGCTCGCGGCGCTGGAGGCGGGCAAAACCGTTGCCCTTGCCAACAAGGAAAGCATAGTCTGCGCCCATGATCTGGTAAATGCCGCCCTGAAAAAGGGCGGGGCCATAATACCTGTGGACAGCGAGCAGAGCGCCATATTTCAGTGCATGGCTGCGGGAAAACGCGAAGAAATACAAAGACTCATACTTACGGCCTCCGGCGGCCCCTTCAGGGAATATACAAAGGAACAGCTAAGGACCGTTACGCCGGAGCAGGCGGGGCGTCATCCGACATGGAAAATGGGGAAAAAGATCACCATAGACTCCGCCTCCCTTTTCAACAAGGGCCTCGAAATAATGGAGGCAAGCTACCTTTTCGGCATACCCGGGGAAATGATAAGCGTATTGATACACCCGGAGTCCATAGTACATTCCATGGTGGAATATACGGATGGCTGCAATATGGCGCAATTATCCAGGCCGGATATGCGGCTCGCGATACAATGTGCGCTGACGTACCCGGAAAGGATACATAGCGAGTTTGGAAGGCTTCGCCTTGAGGACGTTGGCAAAATAACCTTCTATGCGCCGGATACCGATAAATTCCCGGCAATACCATTGGCGTATGAGGCATTGCGGGAGGGCGGGAGCCTGCCCATAGTGTATAACGGCGCGAACGAGGCCGCGGTGGATATGTTTATCAGGGGGAAAATACGCTTTGATGAAATAGCGGGCGTGGTGGAATATGCCCTCCACAGGGCGGACAGGGGGAATATACTCTCCCTTGAGGACATAATAAAAACAGACAGGCAGGCGAGAAAGCTTGCATTTGAGAAAGGAAACGGATAAATGACGCTGTTGTCGATCGTTGGCGCGCTGCTGGTGCTTACGGTGCTGGTATTCGTACACGAATTTGGACATTTTTGCGCGGGCAAGAAGCTCGGCTTCAGAATAGACGAGTTCGCCATAGGAATGGGCCCTGTGGTGTGCAGCAGAGAGAAAAACGGAACACGCTTCTCGATACGCGCGCTGCCCATAGGCGGCCTGTGCGCCTTCCATGGAGAGGATGAGGGTGTATCCGACTCCCAGTGCTTTAATGCGCAGCCGGTATGGAAGCGCATGATAGTGGTGCTGGCCGGGCCGTTCATGAATATACTTCTGGCAGTAGTGCTGGCTGTGATAATACTTATGACCTACGGCGAATATATGCCCAAGATAACCGGCTTTACCGCGGAAAGCACCCCGGCGGAGGCCGCGGGCATACATGCAGGCGACATTATTACCGGGATAGACGGCAAAAGCATAACCTACTATGCGGAATGCACGGATTATATAAAGCAGGCTGATCCTGCAAAAATAGAGGTCACCGTGCGGCGCGGCGGCAGAGACGTGACTCTTATCGCCAAGGATATATACGATCCCGAAAGCGGAAGCAACAGGCTGGGAATATACATATCTCCGGAAAGGCTGCGCTACGGCTTCTTTGAGGCTGTTGCAAATTCGGTGCAATACACCTGTAATATCGTAAAAGAAATGTTCCGGGTGCTGGGCGGCCTGTTTACGGGGAGCGTGACTTCCGATGATGTAGCCGGGCCGGTAGGCACCATAAGCATAATAGGCCAGGCGGTGCGGGCCGGCTTTGAGGTAGTGCTGCGCCTTGGAGTGCTTATCAGCATCAACCTTGGGATAATGAACATACTGCCCATTCCGGCGCTGGACGGCGGAAGGTTCCTGTTTATGGTTATAGAGGCGGTTCGCGGCAAGCCCATACCTCCCGAAAAGGAGGGCATGATACATATGGTGGGGCTGGTGCTGCTCTTCGGCCTTATGATACTGCTTACGGTAATGGACGTAAGAAAGCTGTTTTAGCTGCATCGCGGCAGCCTGATTTGTGGGGGAAAGGATGAAAAACACCAGAAAAGTTATGGCAGGGGCGGTGCAGATAGG
>CALCEX010000224.1 GCA_937900325.1 uncultured Clostridia bacterium
GTGATTCTGGCGGTGGACAACGCGCACGGCGCATATCTGAAATTTCTGCCGAAGTCGCTGGATCCGCTGGATTTAGGCGCGGATATGTGCTGCGCGTCGGCTCATAAAACGCTGCCCGTGCTGACAGGCGGCGCGTATCTGCATATAAGCAAGCGGTTGCCAGAATGCTATGCGGGGCAGGCAAAGGCGGCCTTGGCGCTCTTCGGCTCCACCAGCCCATCCTACCTCATAATGGCCTCGCTGGATGCCTGCAACGGCCTTCTGTCGGGCGATTATCCCCAAATGATAGCAGAATGGGCGGACGGCATGGAGCGCCTTAAGCGGCGGCTTAAAAGCCGCGGGTGGGAAATATCACAAAGCGATCCCCTTCGGCTGACTATACGCGCCGCAAGGACCATGAGCGGCAAGGATATGGCGATGCTTTTGCGAAGCGGGGGTATGGAGTGCGAGTATGCGGACGCCGGCTATGCGGTGCTTATGACTACGCCCAACAATACCCCGGAGGAGCTGCACGGGCTGGAAAAAGTCCTCGGCGAATGCAGCGGCGGGCCGATGGAGAGCGAGCCGTTACCCCTTGCCGGGACGGAAAGGGCAATGTCAGTACGGGAGGCGTTCTTCCGCCCTCATGAAATAATACCTGTCAGCGGGGCACTGGGCCGTATATGCGGCGCTCCTGTCGTTTCCTGCCCGCCGGCGATACCCATTGCGGTATCCGGCGAGAAAATAGGCGGGGAGATGATAAAACTGTTTGAATATTACGGCATGGATAAAGTGGATGTGGTTAAATAACAAATAATGCGGCACAGCGTAAATAGTGCCGCATTTTTTACTAAGTATTCCTGTCAGATGAAAAATTTTCGTTTCAGACTTTCTCTCAGAGGCGGACAGCAGGCGATAATGATGAGTGTGAGCCCGAGTATAAGACAGCACGCGAGGGGATAGATGGACCATATCAGGCTGTCGTGAAGGGCAAAGGTGTAATTCAGCAGGTATTCCACCAGCACCATGAAGCCGCCTGTCGCTATGAGAGTACCGGCGATTATAAACAGATACCCGCGGCGCAGATAGTACATAAGCGCCACCGCTCCTACGGCGATTATCATGAGTCCACCGGTAACGGGGAACGCGAAGGACAAAAACCAATGGCCGCCGGTGGCGAAGTTTATATAGAGCAAATATAAGCCTACGGCAATAAAGTCCGCCGCCACGAATACCACAGGTATTGGACGTCTGAACCACATTGGCAGAACAACTATCACATAAAACACCGTCAGCGCGCCGCATACATAGCCGGACCAGAGTATTCTGCCGTTGATTCTCCAGTCGCACAGCAGCGATATGGCGAGGGGCATCAGAAACAGCATGGTAAGAACGAACAGCAGGCCGGACCGGCTGGCGGTCTCATGGGGTTTCCGGTCAACCGGGTACGGCTTTTCACCATCCGGCCGTTTTATATACGGATGAAACACCACGGTGCCGCAAAGCGGGCACTTTTCCTCGCTGTCGCTCAGTTCAACTCCACATTTTATGCAATACAAAGCTAATGCCTTCCTTTCCTTGAACTATGGCTGGTTGCTTTCGACCTTTACATGAAGGCCCTGATCCTGAAGCACCTGAAAAAAGTGCAGCTCCAGCTCAGGCTCCGTTATGTTTCGTATCATGTTGATATACATGGTACCGTTATATGACAGCACGCCGCAGTTATGGGGCGCCCGGGCCTGCACGCCTATTATGAAGTCCATGTGGCTTATGTAAGGGCGCATGACTTCGGGTACGGTAACATTGCCCAGGTTTGACAGGCAAAGGCAGGACTTGCATTCGCCTACCGCATCAAATACGGCCTTCATGGCGGCGTTCTTTATGAACAGCGGCATCACCTTTAGGATGAATGCCTTTTCGCTGCTGACATTGGCGGCGATACGTGTGCCCATGAGCTTTGCGGTGCAGTCCAGCCCCATGCGGTGATGGACTATCGAGCATATCTCCTTAAAGCTGTAATCGCCAAGCTGCGGATCTATTTCGGGGGTGACGTACAGGGCGAAGTTGCGCAGGGTCTT
>CALCEX010000225.1 GCA_937900325.1 uncultured Clostridia bacterium
CGGCGCTTGCAAGGGCAAATGGCGCGGGCAGCGTTATGACCAGGTCCGCGCCGTTTTCGAGGGCCCATCTGGCTCTGAGCCGCTTATCGAACATGGCGGGCTCGCCGCGCTGAACGAAGTCCCCGCTCATTACGGCAACGGCGAAATCGGCCCCGGACGCCTCTTTGGCTTTTTGCAGCTGATAGGCATGGCCATTGTGAAAGGGGTTGTATTCAGCTATTATTCCCACTGATCTCATGCTTACATTATACGATAGCCGGGCCCGGGGGAAAAGGGGGGAAAATAAGCGGGAATTTTGTTTAGGCGCTGTTATATTTGGAAAACTTATGCTATAATACAAAAGTCTAGGTATGCATATAGCGGAAGTATCATAAAGCAGATTTTTGAAAGGAGACAGAATAATGTCTATCATCGACACCATCAAGGAAAAAGCAAAAGCTGACGTAAAGCACATAGTGCTTCCGGAGGGAAGCGAGGAGCGTACCGTTCAGGCTGCACGGCTGATAACCGATCAGGGGATCGCCAGGGTCACCCTTATCGGCAAGAGCGAGGACATCAAGGCTACCGCCGCCAAGTTCAACGTGAACGTTGACGACATTGCAATGATCGACCCCGCTGCCTCGGAGCTGTATCCGGGATACTGCGAGAAGTTCGCCGAAATGCGAGCAAAGAAGGGCGTTACCCTTGAGCAGGCGCAGAAGACCATGCTCGACCCCCTGTTTTTTGCCGCTATGATGGTTTACGATGACAAGGCTGACGGCTTTGTTTCCGGCGCTATAAACACAACCGGCAACACACTCCGCCCCGGCCTCCAGATAATAAAGACCGCCAAGGGCGTATCCACCGTTTCCAGCTGCTTTATCATGGAAGTCCCGAACAAGGCCTACGGCGACAATGGCGTGCTGGTATTTGGCGACTGCGCGGTAAATATCGCACCGACAGCGGAACAATTGGCTGCAATAGCCATCAGCTCCGCGCAGAGCGCAAGGACGCTTTGCGGAATGGAGCCCCGCGTAGCCATGCTTTCCTTCTCCACTAAGGGCAGCGCCAAGCATGAAAACGTGGATCGCGTAGTGGAGGCTACCAGGCTGGCACATGAGCTTGCCCCTGAACTTAACGTGGATGGCGAGCTTCAGGCGGATGCTGCCCTGGTCGAAAAGGTAGGCCAGCTCAAGAGCCCCGGAAGCCCTGTTGCCGGCAAGGCAAACGTGCTGATCTTCCCGGATCTGCAATCGGGAAATATCGGATATAAGCTGGTTCAGCGCCTGGCGGGCGCAGAGGCCATAGGCCCCATCTGCCAGGGCTTCGCAAAGCCTATCAATGACCTGTCCCGCGGCTGCAGCGTTGGCGATATAGTATCCGTCGTGGCCATTACCGCCGTTCAGGCACAGAATATGTAATCATTACCGGAGGAAAAACATACAATGAAAATTCTCGTGATCAACGCAGGCAGCTCTTCCCTTAAGTATCAGCTCATCGATCTGGACCACAGCAGCGTGATAGCGAAGGGCATTTGTGAGCGCATAGGAATACCCGGCTCCCTTATCTCATATAAGTCCGCCAAGGGCGACAAGTACGAGAAGCAGCAGGATATGAAGAACCATGAGGAAGCCATCGCTATGGTTCTGGAGGTTCTTGCGGATCCCAAGATCGGCGTAATAAAGAACATGAACGAGATAGACGCGGTC
>CALCEX010000226.1 GCA_937900325.1 uncultured Clostridia bacterium
ACTACTGTGCAGGGACCGCCGTAAAGGTGATAAGCTTCAACTGCGTTGCAGATACGGTCGGAGCCCAGCTGCGCCGGCATATCGTAGCGTATGGATATTCCCAAATTCATATCGCTGTTTACTACCATGACCTTCTGCTGATGGAAATACAGCTCGCACATATGCTCCATGGTGTAGTTCATGGACGGTATGACAGAGGACATTATTATGCCGTCCACCTCGCGGGTATCTATTTTCAGATGATCAAAAAAGCCCTCCATCTGGGTGCCGTACTCATCCGCCGTGCGCATGGAATCCGTGCGCAGGCGCCATGAGTTCTGGAGCCTGCCGTCCTTGAAAAGGCCGGTCTTTATGTTGGTATTGCCTATGTCCATTACAAGAAGCATTGTTGTAACTATCTCCGTATGCTTATTTTTTGTTGATGTATGCGCTAAGCGCCTTGCCTACCGCAGTACAAAGCAGCACCGCGGCCATTGCCTCAAGCACGCCGTTGAAGGCAGCTATGCTCAAAAGCGCCTTGAGCAGCCCGCTGCCCGCCACCCCCATTATGTCTGCGGTCTGCTCGAAGGCCAGCAGATACATACCGCCGAGGTAAAATACCGTATTCGTCATACTGCCCACAAAAGCGCTGATACCCATAGCAGCCGCCTGCCGCCTGCCGCTGCCGCCTATAAGCTCATACAGCGCGGAGGAGAACAAACCCGTAAGTATCCGCGGAAGGAATATCACCGCAACAATAAGAAGCAGGTTGTACGCTCCGAAACCGGTACCTGTGCCAAGTATCACCGCCGCAGTAGCGTCCGGGGTGGTAAAGCAGCGTATGAGGCTGGTAAGGCCAAAGAAGAAGCCCAGCACCGCGCCGCCCTTTTTGCCCAGCGCATATCCGCCCACTATAACCGGAATATGCACCGTGGTTATCGCCGCTATGGGAAGGTTTATATAGCCCAGCGGCGTAAGGCCAAGAATAAATATCGCGGCGATAAGCAGCCCGTAAAGCACTATCGTTCTGGTTTTGGTACTTCGCATGGCGGTTCCTCCTGTTCTCTTCCTGCTAAATGTTAATTTTAGCATCATAGTGCCGCTCTTTGCAACCAGAGCTTTGTCAGAAGCCCTCATAAATGCTCCAAATACGCCTCATAAATGCTCCAAATACGCCTGCTGAAATTTTTTACGGGGCTTTACATTTCCTCCTGCAATCACTTATAATTAAGGATGCCGTAGCGACGGCTCTGGAGCCGGTGGCTGAGCGGTATAATTGCAAAAGATAACTTTAAGGATAA
>CALCEX010000227.1 GCA_937900325.1 uncultured Clostridia bacterium
CTATATGGGCGTCGCCGCGCTGGATGAGGCAATGGACGACGCGCCGGACGAGCCTTCCCCGGACGACGGATGCAGATCGGATTCGGATTTGGTCGCGTCTGCTCCACCAAACATTGCAATCCGAACCTTTTTTGAAGAAGAGGTTCGGATTTGTTTTGGTTCTTTGTCAAGGTTAGGAGTGCAAAGAAAACAGCGGCACAGCCGAAGAAAATATCGGCTGTACCGCGCTGCCCTCATGGGAAAAGATTACTTCGCCTTGCGTCTCTTGGGAATATCACTCAGGAGCCTCAGGAACTGCGTCATGCATTTCACCTGCTCCATAGCAATCATCTTCGCAGTGTTTTCATCCATATGCCCAAGCTCTTCGTTCACAATGTTAATATAGATGTATATTGCTTCGATTGCGCTGTGATCATTTAGAATGGTATTAAACAGGTTCACATAATCTGAATACTCCGTGTTGAAATAGTCTTTCGCGCTGTCGCCCATATAAGGACTGCAGGAGGAGCTGAAGAGGAAATTGATCAGATAATACGAGAAATTCTCGACGCAGTCTTTGAAAAAGACGTTGGCTATTTTGCCCATCACGTATACATAAGCACGGCATTGAGCTTTGTAAAGCTCCAGCCCATGCTTATCCGCTAATGTCGCAAAGTCGGCCATTGTAGACAGAATGACGCCAAACAGCTCCCGCATGTCGGGATCGCGTATATCATTGACGCCATCGCCTTGTCCGATCTGTGAAGTATCCCAGTGATCGTCTACGTAGACGGACGTATCTTCCTCTTTATCCCCGTCTTTATCCTCGGCTTCGTATCCCAACTCCTTTGCCCTTAGCCTGTACTGCTCGGCTCTGGCTCGATTCTCGGAGACGCCTATGCCGGCTTTGTACATCGAGGACAATACCCAGCAGGCAAAGCCGCTTCCGGCGTCGGCCGCCATTTTCATCCAGCCCGCTGCCTCATCCTCATTTTTTCCAACACCGTCGCCTTTATAGTATATTATCCCCAACTTTATCATTGCGTCCAGGTTGCCCTGATACGCGCTAACCTCCAGGTAATGCCGTGCTTCGGCGGCATTGGCCGTGACTCCATCGCCCTTCAGCAGCGCATGAGCCGCCATCATCAAGGCCTCGCCATACCCCTGATCGGCGGCCTTTTTCACCCAGTAAAAGGCCTTTTCGGGATCTTTAGCTACGTCATAGCTCCCGTCGCTGTAGGCCTGAGCGCAGGTATACTGAGCCTTGGCATCGCCCTCTTGGGCAAGCCTTTCCATATAGGAGAAGGCTGTCTGAGGATTCTTCTCGACGCCATCGCCGTTTAGATAGGCGTCAGAAACCATGTGCACACACTCATTCATGCCGGCCTGAGCGCCCATAAGCGCATACTGGAAGGCCTTTTCGCTATCCTCTTCAATGCCTTCAACCCCGCCATACAGCACGGCCAGGACGGGAAGCACGTCCCTGCAGCCCATGTCCAGCGCCTTGAGACAGAGCGCCAGCGCTTTATTGTTGTTTTCTGGATTGGAATAGTCCCCGCACAGATCGATCGAGCGTGCGTGCAGTGCTGCCGGATGATCGTACTTTTCCGCCTTGTCCAGCCACCAGATGGTATCCGTTTTGCGTTGTTTGTACCATTTACATGCTTTCATTCTGGCCGCCCTCAGCTT
>CALCEX010000228.1 GCA_937900325.1 uncultured Clostridia bacterium
GCTTCACGGCGGGTATATCGTTCAGATAAGAGCCGCGTTCGGGGTTTCTCCTTAATACTATATCGCCTATGTATCTGTTTTTGCTGAATTCCATTATCCTAACCCAAATCACTCCACACCGACAGATTTCCATATATATCCGAGACAAGTATGGCGTGCCTGTCATCGGCAACGGCGAGCTTCTTACCGGGATGCGGCGATGTGTCATAGGTTTCAGTTATGAACCTTCCCTCCTCCAGCCTGCCCGCCGCCATGTATGCGAGGCTGTCGCCGTCAGGCGTTGCAGTGAGCCCTGCGCGGGTCCTTTGTACGGTTATGCCCGGTATCTTCCCCAAAGCCGGCGTTTGCAGGTATTCTATATCCATACCGGCTGCCGTCTTTAGGAGGCTGGCGTCGCTGTTGTTGTCGAGAAGCCTTTTCCGCAGCGTCATAAGCGCCGCGGGAGATGGATCCACGGCTATCCATCTGCGCCCCAGCTTCTGAGCTGCGGCCGCCGTGGTTCCGCTGCCGGAAAAAAGGTCTGCGACTATGTCCCCCTCCTTTGAGGAGGACAGTATTATACGCCTGAGCAACGCCTCCGGCTTTTGGGTGCTGTATCCCGTGCGTTCCGGATCCCGTTGTTGAAGATGCTCTATATCTGTCCATACGTCGCTTGGGTATATCAGCGAATCCTCATAGTACTTATACAGCTTGCCGCCCGAGCGTATAGAATAGTATATCCTGCCCGTATCGTCAACGTGCCGTTTCATATGGTTGCGGCGCTCCGGCCCGCGCGGTATTCCAACAGCCTCGATATTGAAGTAGCTGCTCCTGCCCTTACGGTATACCAGGATATTGTCATGCTTGCGGGAAAAGTGCTTCGTGGCCCTTCCGCCGGACTTGTATGCCCAGATTATCTCATTTACAAAGTTCTTTTTGCCGAATACCTCATCCAACAGCACCCGAAGATATGCGGCCATGCGATAATCCACGTGCAGATACAGGGTGCCGTCACAGGTCATAAGCTCGCGGCACAGCTCCAGCACGTTTTTCATCATTTCCATATAGGCGCCGTCCGACATTTTATCGCTGTATGCCGGTATCTTTATCTTCTTCCCTTTTTGCCCCCGGCTTATCTCAAAAGAGTCGCCGGTGCCGAACGGAGGATCGAGATAAATAAGCTGTACTTTGCCGCGGTACTCGCTCAGCAGTCTCTCGCCCGATTCCTCCGCCCTGCCGAATATAAACAGTCCCGGGCCGCCAGCGCTGTGAATTTCCGTTTTGAATTCCGTATGCGGCATGCTTTTGTCCTCCTCATCATAAAAGAATAAGAAAAATGCGCCGTGCAGGAGCGCATTAAGCGGCCTAT
>CALCEX010000229.1 GCA_937900325.1 uncultured Clostridia bacterium
ACCCCCCTATGCCTATTGTTACGCCGGTATATACCAGCCTTCCGTCCCGGCCGATAAGCTTGGGGCCTACCCCTCCGCAGCCGCGGCGTTCTGACTGAGAGAGCATATCATACAGCCAGCTTATGCCCAGCGTCTCCACATCGCTGTCCATAAAAAGGCAGTTTTCCCTGTCCGCCTCCTTTGCGGCGGCATTGAGCAGCGCCGGCAGCGGCAGCCCCGCGCCGTAAAACACCTTAGCCGCGCCGTTTCGCCGGAGTATATCGTAGTATTTCAGCGTTTTCCCGTCAGTGCTGCCCCCATCGGCAATAATTATCTCTACCTGCTTCTGCCCTCTCAGCGAGCCATCCATGCTGTTGAGCAGCCGCATAAGGGGCAGGTAGGAGTTTTTGTTGTATATGACGACAGCAGCACTGGGCCGCCTTATTATAGCCTCTACCCTGAAGCTTCCCCGCCATTCCCCGGGAAATACCCTGATACCGTCATTTTTCCCAAGGTGGTTTTCCAGTATCTGCCTTCCCTTAGGGCCTATATCCCTCCCGTCGTGCGCCGTATACAGCACCTGCTGTATATGGCAGGCGCTGCTGCACCTGTCTGCCAGCCTCAGATTATAGGCGTATCTGTCGCAGCCGGCGCTCCCCGTCATTCCTCCGGATGCTTCAAACAGCGCCCTGCTTGCCATAACGCCGCGGCACAGCATATCAAAGCTATACTGCGTCGCCGTGTCCATGCATGGCTTGAACAGCGGATCGCACCTGCGCCCCTCCTCGAGCCTGTCCTCATCGCAAAATATCAGATCATTTCCCTCGGTATTTTTCGCGAAGGCGTACAGCGCGTCCGGCCGCAGGGTATCCCCAGGCCACATATACATGATAAAGTCGAATTCGTCCGTCCCGGGGCTTTGCGAAAGTATCCACCGGCTGTAAGTCTGTTCCTTCACCGAGTCCTCGGTGAGCCGTCTCAGTTCATCCCCGCCCTCTTCCACTATGGCAACGGCTATCACGGGCATTCCGGAAAAATCCTCCATTCTCTGCGCTGCAAGCTGCTCCTCCGAAGGGAAATTGGCAATGACGTACTCGTCGTACTCCTCGTCAACGCGGCAAACGCTCCCGGGCCTTTGACCCAGGAGCGTTTTTGCAAAGCCAAATATTCTGTTTTTATTGTTATCGCTCCTGCTCATAAGAGGAGTCTGCCCAATTACTTGAGTCCCAATTCCTTCGCCACGTCAAGATTCTTGTATGCGTACTGCCAGGGGTCGTCGTAATCAGGCGCATCGGCATGCTGTATGCCCCGGCACGCGCCCATTATGCATTTCATCATGGACTGGGCGTAATCCCTGTACATATCGTTTTTGCATTGAGCCCTGCAGTTGGCCTTGACCTCCAGCTCACGCCGCTCGTTGCGTATGCCGAGATTGTGCTCGCGTTTGACCGCGCCTATCTCGCGGGATACATCCATGCGCCGCTCAAAGAGCTCTATAAGCTGGCGGTCTATCTCGTCTATCTGGCCGCGAAGCTCGGCTATCCTTTCCTCATGGGGTTCCATAGGCTGATCTCCTTATATCTTTTCCGGCTCTTCCACAGGTTCGTCTACCAATGTAACGGATTTTATCACCATATCCGTCTTGGGCCTGTCCCGGAAGTCCGTGGGC
>CALCEX010000230.1 GCA_937900325.1 uncultured Clostridia bacterium
GCCATGGCCGCAATATCAGGTTTTGCAACAGGGATTATTATAACCAAATCCTTTGCCATTGTCAATATCAATTTTACAGCGCTGCGTTTTTTTGCGCAATTATTATTGAAAATGCAAAAAGCTGCGTGCTGCCGCTTTTTCGGCGCTCCAATCCATACCCGGCCATATTTATGCACCCTCCTGCCGCACCTGCCGCAAGACCAATCTGACAGCATACGGGCGGAATGCCCGTATTTTTCTGCATCCATCTGCATAAAATAGGCAGACAAAGTATTTTCGGAGGCGCTGTTATATGTGGCAAAAGCTTAAACCGTATGTAATATTTATCGGAGCCTCGCTGACCGTAGGTGGGCTTTCCGCCCTGTTTACAGGGCGCAGCATGGATAGCTATTCAAAGCTTATCCAGCCGTCCTTCGCCCCTCCGGGTTGGCTGTTTCCGGTAGTATGGACGATGCTGTTCATACTTATGGGTATAGGCGCTGCAAGAGTGTATATCGCCGCCGGGCCGCGCAGCTCCGCTTCCCTTGCCCTGTTTTTTGCCCAGCTTGCCGTAAATTTTTGCTGGAGCATATTCTTTTTCAGGCTGGAGGCGCGGCTGTTTGCCTTTGTCTGGCTGTTGCTGCTGCTGACGCTCGTGCTGTTCATGGCTGCCGAATTCAAAAAGAGCGACAAAAACGCCGCCCTTTTACAGCTCCCTTATATATTGTGGCTGTGTTTTGCAGGGTACCTGAACCTCAGTATATACCTGCTGAATGGTTAGGCTTCGCCGCATAGCAGCATCTCCACCGCCTCGTAATATCCTTCCTCTCCGTGGCCGATTATACTTTTCGCGCATACTTCCTCAGTCACAGATACAGCTCTGAATGGCTCTCTGGCCCGTATATCGCTCATATGAACCTCTATCACCGGCATTTCGCAGCAGGCGACAGCGTCGCGCAGGCTGTAAGAATAATGCGCCAGGGCGCCGGGGTTCATGATTATACCATCGCATTTGCCCATAGCCTGCTGTATCCTATCTATAAGCGCCCCTTCATGGTTGCTCTGGAAGCACTCCAGCTCTGCGCCATGGGCCGCGGCGATATATCTGCACTTTTTCTCTATGTCGGCAAGCGTCGTCCTCCCGTATATATCAGTCTCCCTCCTGCCTGTAAGGTTGAGATTCGGGCCGTTCAACAAAAGCAGCTTCATTTGGATAGATACCGGATATTCCTTTCCCCTTTTCTCTCTTATGATATAATAGCATAAAATCACTTATTCCAAAAGGGAGGAAGCAATGAAGCATT
>CALCEX010000231.1 GCA_937900325.1 uncultured Clostridia bacterium
CAAGCGTCGCAAGGGAGTGTAGCTCCCTTGACGGAACGAAGTGACGAAACATTCCCGGTCAGGCCGTTTTCTTCTGCCGACCGGGAATAAAACTCCGCAGGACGCACGATCACTCCCGACAGGGGAGTATGAAAATGCGCCCTTTAGCTCCCGAAGGGATTTCTCAGCCCCTGAAGATTAGCAAAACCTTATTCGGCTCGGTTGTCCAACGTATAGATAACACAAGCAAATCCCGCAATCATCGAAAGTAAAACAGCTCCGCTCATTGCCGCGTTCATAGTCGCTCCAATGAAAAAGCCGATAATTCCGGCAATGACCATAATGATAACAGCTGCGACCGTTCTAAACTTTTTCATGGAATCCTGTCCTCCATTAAACTTCAATCAGTTTTTTGCAACCTTTCGAACAGTCGGCTGTCAATTTCATAAATTCCCTGATAAGGCTGCTCAATATAGTATTTACCATTATCCTCATACGCAAATACAGTGCTTGTCCCTGTCTCAAACCGGAAGTCAATTTTGATATAACTTTCCGCTTGCGGGAAATCCTGAACACTTTTCTTCCTGGTTGGTTCAGAACTGGAAATGTCGGCGATTATTTCACTTATCCAGGTTTTGTCTGAATGGCTTATAGTGCTTTCTCCAACGGTTATATCAATAGATGCGATCTCATCAGCCTGAGGCAGCGTGATAGGGGCTGCTTTTTTTCCACACGCGGCTGAAGTCAGCATACAAACAAGACACAAAAACAAAGAAAGGAATTTTTTCATAAGCATATTGCCTCCTTAACCTCTGATTTGTTTGTGGAGCATATGGAAATGCGCCTCAGTTCCAAAGGGGTTCTTCGTTTTGCCGATCCCGGCAGCATCGTACCTCAATCTAAATCTTGAATATTCATTTTATCCAAATTCATTTTATCCAACTGCTTCCATCTGGTTTTCGGCTTTCAGCTGCCCGGTCACGATGCTCTGCCTTAAGATCTATTGCTCCAGCTTTCCCTGAACCTTTGCCATGAACTTTTGTATGTCCACTATGAAGCGATCGTGGGTGCCCTCGCCAATGAGACCGCGTTCATCGTAGGCGGCGACGCTGAAGGTAAGCTTGCGGCCGTCTATGGCCGTAAGCTCGCTTTCGCACCATACCTTAAGGCCGATGGGTGTGGCGCTGACGTGGGATACGTTCAGACTGATGCCCACCGTCGTCTTGCCGGGCTCCATATACGGCTCCACGCTGAAGCACGCGCAGGTCTCCATGAGATTGACCATCTGCGGCGTAGCGTACACTTCGAGCGTGCCGCTGCCGACGGCTTTGGCGGTGTTTTTGTCAGTTACATCGAGCTCTATTCTGTTCCTTATGCCTGTTGATAGCATTTGAGTTCGCCTCCTGTCGGGTATTTGGCTTTGCCATTATCGTAAAAAACAGGTATGCGTCCGTAATTATCTGCGCCGGATACGTATCATACCGCATATATAATATCCCATTTAGGGAGTTCAGACAACGGTGAAAATGCCTGCTCCATATCCAAAGTTGTATGGCGTACCGATATAATGGCGGCAAAGCGCTGAGCGGGCGCTTGCGGAAGTTCAGCAGCGGAGGGTATCTATGAGCCTGCGGAAGTCGGCCTCCGTCCAGGTAACGGGGGTGGGGTATAGGGGATTACCCTCCTTCATCGCCCACTTTATCATCTGCGGAATATCCTGCTCCTTTATCATGTCAAGACCGTTCGGGAGGCCCATTTTCCTGTTCATATCTTCTATCCACAAAATGAACCCATTGGCTTTTTCGGCATTGCCGCAGCCCTTTATGCCGCAGACGTCGGCGAGCTCGGCAAGGCGGGGGTAGGCTGCGGGACCATACTGACGCATCACATGGGGCAGTATCACAGCCATGGCGAGTCCGTGGGCGATATTGTACAATCCGGATACGGTATGGCCTACGGCATGAACATAGCCTACACAGCCGCGGGTAAAGGCGCGGCCGGCGCAGAAGGCTGCCTTCTGCATATTCTGGCGCGCCACCATATCCGAGCCGTCCATATAGGCGCTGAGCAGATTGTCGTAAATCAGCCTTACAGCCTGCCTGGAAAGGTCGTCCTCCAGCCTTGTATTGTAGGTGTGATTGGTGTAAGCTTCGACGGCATGGCTCAATGCGTCCATGCCGGTGCAGGCGGTGGTGAAAGGAGGAAGCCCTACGGTAAGCTCGGGATCCAGCACTGCGCACCGGGGTATGAGATGAGTATCCATAATAGCCGCCTTGCGGTGGGTGGCCGTGTCGGTTATGACGGCTGCCACTGTGGTTTCGGAGCCCGAACCCGCGGTGGTAGGCACGGCATAGAACGGGGGTATCTTTTTACATACCTTCAGCAGTCCCTGAAGCTGGGCTACGGACTTGCCGGGCCGGGCGATGCGGGCGCCTATGCCCTTGGCGCAGTCCATGGGGGAGCCTCCGCCGAAGGCTATGATAGCCTGACAGTTATTTTCATTATAAAGCTTTACGCCCTCCTCAACCATGTCGCTGGTGGGGTTTGCCCCTATATGGTTGAATACGGTATAGCTTATGCCCGCCTTGTCCAGTGCCTCCATAAGGCTGTGGTTCAGACCGCTCCGGGTTATGTTAGGCCCTGTGACCAGAAGTATATGGTTGACGTTATCCTTTTTTAGCAGCTCAGGCATACGCTTTACGCAGCCCTGGCCTTCGATGCAGTCGGGAACGCGGTAGTCCAGAAAACAGTTGCCTATCTTGAGCATTGCTTGAAATACCCGGCAGTACGCCTTATATAGCCACATATTCTTTCCTCCTGTTTTTATATGAGAAAACTGAAAAGCAGCGTTCGGCAATTCTCTCAGCCGCCGTTTCATACTTCAAGAGGTTTAAAACCGGAGAGGTATACGGCCCGGCATTCCCGGGTCTTTATGGCCTCCACAAGCTCGGGTACGGTAGTGAAATACCCCGGTATTTCAGTGGCGTAGATGCCGACCTGCACCGTGCTGTGGGCATCGCTCGCGCCGAACTGCCTGAGGCCTGTCTTTATGCAGGTATCTAGGGCCCTGCGGTTTTCGAGGGGCGTAGTGCTGCCGTTGAGCACTTCCACGCCCGTCATGCCCTTTAACGTGAGCAGCATATCCCCAAGGCCGCGGCTGTTGGCCCGGTAGGGATGGGCGGATATGCATATGCCGCCGCGCGCGTTGACGTAATCTATGAATTCCTGCGCCATGAGATGTGGCTCCGGCAGTTCGTCGATGCCGAAGGCTACGATATCCCCTTCGCAGGCAAGATACTCTACGCCGACAAATACAGGGTAGTTTTCCTGCCGGGCTATCTTTGCGGCATATTGGGCAAGCCCCATCTGGTCATGATCAGTAATGCATATGCCGTCGAGCCCTTTCCGCTTTGCCTCCGAAATAATTTCAAGCAGGTTCATTCGGCTGTCGCCGGAAAATGTGCGTTCGTGAAGGTGAGTGTCGATTATCAAGGCGTTTTCCCCCATACATCAAGATGTAAACTCTGATAGATAATTTATATTAGCAGGTTGACAAACATACGGTACAGCTTAAAAAAACGATAATACCGGCGATGATATCGGAATGTAAGATAATGATCGGACAACATTGCCGTGCCGTAATTTTTTCAAACCGATATTCGTGTAGACCATTGACGAACCCCGTTCTTTTGTGTGATACTATTATAAATATCAACAACTATTGTAGTATCATTTAAGGGGTAAATGCAATGCCTAAAGAACAACAAGATATTTCCAGGGATAACGATAGTACGGTG
>CALCEX010000232.1 GCA_937900325.1 uncultured Clostridia bacterium
ACTCTCCATCTCAGAAAGCTTCTCGCTGTATTCGTCAGGTATGGCGTCCTCGGGCGTTATGAGTATATGCAGCACACGGCTGTATCCCTCGGGCGCATACAGAACGGGATCGCCTTCGTAAAGCTCCTCGGATTCCTTGTCGGCCTTGTAATTCTCGGGGTTTTTGTCGTAAGACTCCTGCTGTGTCTTGAGGTTCTCATCATACCAGGACTTTATCTCATCATCGCTTACTGTAACGTCCTTGAGCATAGCCTCCTTGAAGGCCTCGCCGATAGCGCTCTCCGTGCTGTTTTCCAGTATCCACTTGCCGTATTCCTCTGCGGTCATACGCTCGCCGGTGTAGGCCTCCGCCTCGTCCGCTATGTACTCGGCAAGGCGTTCCTCCACGTTGACGCTGCTGTCTTCTTCAGCATCGCTTTCCGCCTGTTTGCGGTACTCCTCAACTATGCTGTCCAGGTTCTCCGCCGCCTGCTTCTCTATCTCTGCAAGCTTTTCATCGCTGAGCTGGTCATATCCGGCCTGAGCCGCCTGATAAGCGATTATCTCGTTGGCTACAAGGGCGTCTATTATGCCGTCCTGAAGCTGCTTGGTGCCTTCCTCGTCGGCAGATATATCGTAGCCCATCATGGCATAGTACTGTGCATATGTGTCAAAGAGCTGCTTGTATTCTCCGAAGGTGACCTTGCGGTCGCCTACGGTAGCCACAGCCTCATCGTTGCCCACAACCGCAGTATCGCCCTCAGCTGCGGAAGGAGCAGTGCTGCACCCTGCTACGGAAAGTATCAGCATCAGTGCCAATGCTGCCGCAAATATTTTCTTCATTATGTTTTTTCTCCAATCTGTGGGCGTCTTAGCCTCAGGGCCAGCCCATATTCATAATTTTGATTATACCCGCATTCACTTTGTGATGCAATCCGAAATCATGTAAACAATCTGTGTCAGCTCGCCGCACAATTTTTTCACATCGGACTTGGGCCGGCGTATGACTATTGTAGGCGTTTCCTCAGGCAGCATCGCCGCGCCCGCTATATTGTTCGCAGCCGCAAACAGCTTTGCCCCGTCCATGGGCGCCTCCGGGTCGAACACTATGCGCACTTCCCCATCCCGAACCATAAGCCGCTGTATGTAGGCCCGCTGCGCCTCCGCCTTGATAAGGGCGATGAATATGAGATTCTGCACCTCCTCGGGTATGTCGCCGTAACGATCTATGAGTTCGTCCTGTACGTCGTACACATCCGCCTGCGCCGTGATAAATGCGATGCGCTTGTACATGGAAAGCCGCTCCGCCTCCCTCGGGATATAGCTCTTTGGAATATTTGCGGAGATCGGTATCTCCACCACCGTATCTATGTCTCTGGGCAGTTCCTCTCCCTTTGCCTCCCGGACTGCGCTGTCAACTATCTTGCAGTAAAGATCGTAGCCTATCGCTTCCATATGGCCGTGCTGCTCCGGCCCCAGAAGATTGCCCGCCCCGCGTATCTCAAGATCCCTCAACGCTATCTTGAAACCGGAGCCAAACTGGGTAAGCTCCCGTATGGCTACAAGGCGCTTTTCGGCAGTTTCGCTCATCGCCTTGTTCGGCTTGTATGTAAGATAGGCATAGCCGAGCCGCACTCCGCGGCCAACGCGGCCCCTGAGCTGATAAAGCTGGGATAATCCCATGGCGTCCGCATCGTATATTATTATCGTGTTCACGTTCTGCATATCCAGCCCGCTCTCTATTATGGTGCTGCAGAGCAAAACGTCGTACTTGTGATCCATGAATTCCAGCATGGTATTTTCAAGCACCCGCTCGCTCATCTGCCCGTTGGCAAAGCACACTCTGGCCTCCGGCACCAGCTCCCTTAGCCTTCCCGCAAACTGCTCCATATTGCGGACGTTGTTATATACGAAGTATACCTGTCCGCCGCGTCCGATCTCCTTCAGTATGGCCTCGCGTATCACAGAATCGCTGTATTCCATGACATATGTCTGCACGGGGTAACGCTGGGAGGGCGGCGTTTCTATCACCGACATATCGCGTATTCCCGTCATGGACATATGAAGCGTCCGCGGGATGGGTGTAGCAGAAAGCGTCAGTACGTCCACGGACTGACGTATGTTCTTTATCTGCTCCTTATGGCCCACGCCAAAGCGCTGTTCCTCGTCTATTATGAGAAGTCCCAGGTCCTTGAACTTTACGCTCTTTGAGAGCAGCTTATGAGTGCCGACGACCATATCCACGCTGCCGTTTCGAAGGCCCTCGATTATTTTTTCCTCCTCCTTTGGCGTTTTAAAGCGGGAGAGCAGCTCCACCTTCACCGGAAAGCCGTCGAATCTGGCGGCTATGGTATTGTAATGCTGCTGGGCGAGTATTGTCGTAGGCACGAGCATCGCGCACTGCTTGCCATCCATCACCGCCTTAAAGGCAGCCCTGAGCGCCACCTCGGTCTTGCCATAGCCCACATCGCCGCAGAGCAGGCGATCCATCACTTTGCCGCTCTCCATATCCGCCTTTATTTCCTGAATGCTCGTAAGCTGATCCGGCGTAGGTTCATATGGGAAGCTGTCCTCCAGCTTTCTCTGCCAGGGGGTATCCGGCGAAAATTTAAAGCCGCTGCGTTTCTGCCTCTCGCCGTATAGGCGCACAAGGTCGAAGGCCAGCTTCTTTACGCTGTCGCGGGTCCTGGATACCGTCTTCTGCCATTCGCCGCTGCCCAGCTTTGAAAGGCGCTGCGCGCCGGTATCATCTCCGCCGCCGATATACTTCTGTACCCGGTCCAGCTGATCCGTGGGTATATACAGTTTATCGCCTCCGGAATAGACAAGATGCAGGTAATCCTTCTGTACGCCGCCTACCGTAAGCGTCTCAACCCCCACGAACCTGCCTATGCCATGAAGCTCATGCACCACAAGGTCGCCCACGTTAAGCTCGCTGAACACCAGCTGCGGCCTCCTGCGCTTTTTTTTACCGTCCGAAGGCCTTCGGCTTTCGGTTCCGTAAAGCTCGTTTTCCGTGACTACCGCGAGGGAAAGCTCCGGGTATTCGAAGCCGTGGTTCAGCTGCTGCTCTATTATCAGCACCTCTCCCGGCACAATGTCACGATCCAGCTTTTCCTTTATAGGTACTATGTGGTTTGAATCCAGCAGTCTGTCCTGAAGCCTTTTTGCGTGCGTGCCGGCGTATATCAGAACGCTTGTATGGCTTTTTTTCCATGCCTCTATATCCTCGGCCAGCAGCTCCTCCCGGCCCACATACCTGGAAACCGGCCGGGTATCAAATTTGAATATGCACCTTTGCCCTATAAGGCCGTAGCTGCGGGTCAGGGCGAACATCATGGCTGTCCTTCTGGTATCCATACGCTTGATGGTTTCGAGCGGCGATACCGTAAGGTTGACCTGCTCCGGCTGTATCTCCCCTGCATGCATAAGCGAGGATGCGCCCTCGAGGAACTCCTGATAGGCTATCTTTCCGCTTTCCTCAAGGCGCGCCGGCTCGTCGATGAGTATTATCCAGTCCT
>CALCEX010000233.1 GCA_937900325.1 uncultured Clostridia bacterium
TCAACGTAAAGATCAGCCGCAGCATACACCCCTTCCTGAGCGACCTTACCCAGCTGACCGTTGCCGATGGCTTCGTGGTGATAACCATGAATGCAACCGACAAGATGTTTGCAGAGGCTCTTGCAAATGCGGATCAGGTAAAGGAGCTGTCAAAGTTCGGCATTGAAAGCCCGGCCATAGCTACCGTTATAGAGGCTGCCTCCGGCGCCGGCGATACGGCCTTCCGCGCGGCTCTCGACTCTTTTGCCGATGCAAACGCATATGCGGAGTTCCGCACCAGCGCGCTGGCTCTCGGCACAGCAGACGCCGCTTCCGCCTATATGTCCAATCAGGCTTATGCTCCCTACATTCAGCGTTTCCTGCCCAGCCTCACCCTTGAGAGCGTTACCAGCCTGAACTCCGAGCTGTACAACCTTTCCGCCAACCGCGAGCAGCTGCTGGAAACGCTCGCCACCAATATAAATACCGCATATGTAAAGGGTACCATAGGCGACCCCAAGCCCGCCGAGGAGACAGCCAAGGACAGCAAGGATAAGAAGAAAACCGAAAATACCGCAGCCGAGGCTGCCGCCGCGCCTGCCGGTTCCTTCGTCAGCTACACTGAAGGCAGCCCTGCCCTGACAATGGAATCCATGTCCGGTAATAACTGGGCAAGCTATTCCGAGTGGATCACCGAGGGCGACTTCCGCGTAGTATACCTCAACGGCTTCCCCAACGTATCCGTACAGATAGAGAAAGCCAAGGAGGAGAACTCTTCCGATAAGGATAAGAAAAAGAAAACCGATGAGGAAGCCTCGGTTCCCGATACGGTAGCTTCCCCCGAAAAGCCCATAGGCTTGCTGGTACGTCTCAAGGACGGCAGCTTCCGCCTGTTCTATCATGAAGCTGCCCTGAAGGAAGGCTCCAAGACCGATGTGCAGTTTACCATAGCTCATATCGACCTTGACTCCGCCGCCGGCGAAGAGTACATGGCGCTCTCCACCATTCCCTCCGTTATATACTCAGCACCCGCCGAAGCCTCTGCGGCGGGAACCCCAGCAACGGAGACTCCAGCAGCGGAAGCCCCAGCAGAGCAGAACGCCGCGTCCGCGTCGGATCAGGCCGCCGCATAACCTAACCACAGCCAAAGAGCCGGTCATACCCGGCTCTTTTTGTTTGTAACCTTATCGTATATGGCCCGCATATTATGCCATATATAAATGCCCTGTAACACCATGTCACAGGGCGCTAAGGAGGCAAAACCGTGAATCTGAAAAACAAAACGTGCCGCTGCTCAGAGCCTGTCTGCTCAGACAGCGGAATACTTGTGGCTGCCGGCGCCGCAAATACCCAGCCCTGCTCCGGCTGGGACAGCAGCGTCAACCTTACCTCAGCCGCAGGCAGCATCCCTCTTGCTACTGTATTTTTCCCGGATCAGGCCTATCTTCAGGGATTCTGCCCCTGCGAGGCCCTTAACAACGGCTCGCTCTTCCCAGAGCTTGTGATGTAAGGAGGCCGCCATGGACGACATGACAAAATGCGAACTGCTTAAAACCATAAGCGAATATCAGTTTGTTGCCGTAGAGCTGAACCTGTATCTCGACACCCACCCCGGAGACGCCGCTGCCCGCAGCGATTACCTGTACTACTCCACCCGGCTCAAGGAGCTCATTGCATCATATGAGGAGCAGTACGGCCCGCTTATGAACTTCGGCCACTCGGCTACTGCCACTGGCTGCTACGTTTGCAGCGAATGGCCCTGGGATTAAGGAGGAAAAGACTAAATGTGGATCTATCAGAAAAAGCTTGAGTACCCCGTAAATATCACTACCCCCAACCCCCGCATGGCCAAGGCCCTCATGGCCCAGTATGGCGGGCCGGACAGCGAGCTGGCTGCGGGCTTCCGCTACCTGACCCAGCGCTTCTCCATGCCGGATAACCGGGTAAAGGCCACCTGCAACGACATAGGTACTGAGGAAGCCGGACATAGAAGTTAGA
>CALCEX010000234.1 GCA_937900325.1 uncultured Clostridia bacterium
AGGTGTAGCCTGCCGGGCTGGTGATGCCCTTTACGCTTGCGCCTTCGGTCTTGATGGCGTCGATTACGGCCTGCTTGTAGGCGTCGCTTGCGGGGGCTGCGCCGGTCTCTTCAGCCTTGGTCAGTGCCGCGCACATTAGCATGGCGGCGTCATAGGCATTGGCTGCGAACATATTCAGCGTATCCTTGCCATAGGCTGCGGTGTAGGCTTCCTCAAAGGCCTTTATGGCGTCGGTGGAGCCGGGGGCGTAAGCGGAGCAGTACATGGTGCCTTCAAGTTCCTCAGCGGAGGCGTACTTTGTAACGCCGTCCCAACCGTCGCCGCCCAGGAAAGGAACGGTGATGCCGAGGGCGCGTGCCTGCTTGACGATCATACCGTCATCTTCATAGTAGTTGGGGCAGAAGATGAATTCGGGATTTGCGGCCTTGATGTTGGTAAGCTGAGCATTGAAGTCCTTGTCGCCCTTGGCATAGCCTTCCTCGGCTACAACGGTTATACCCAGCTCTGCACACTTGGCCTTGAAGGCTTCATTCAGACCTGCGGCGTAGTCATTACCGGTCTGAACAATGATAGCGGCCTTGGTATAGCCCAGCTTTTCCTTTGCGTACTGAGCCATCTTTTCACCCTGGAAGGGGTCGATGAAGCAGGTGCGGAACACGTTGGAATAAACAGAACCGTCATCGGGGTTCACGGTAACTGCCTCGGCGGTGGCGGAGGCGGTGATCATGGGCATATTGACTGCATTTGCTTCGCCTGCGACTGCGATGGTGTTCGAGGTGATGACATCGCCGATGAGGGCGGTGATGCCTTCGTCTACCTCGCGGTTGAAGGCGTTGATGGCCTCGGCGTCATCGCCCTTGTTGTCGTAGGAGATGAGCTCGATCTTTTTGCCGTTGATGCCGCCCTCGGCGTTTACCTTGTCAAAATAAAGGGTAGCGCCGTTCTTTACGGCAAGGCCGTAAACGGCGAGGTCTCCGGTATAAGGCCCCAGCAGGCCTACCTTGATGGTATCGCCGGAAGCGGCGGTACTGTCGCCCTCAGCGGCTGGAGCTGAACAGCCAGCGAAGCATACGACGGCCATTGCGACGGCCAGTACGGTACAAAGTACTTTTTTCATTGTTTGGTTCCTCCAAATAAAATTATTTTTTTAAATTAAAACGGCGGTTCCGCTTTGCGGAACCGCCGTCATTTAACATTTTTATGCTAAACTCGATCCTCTCCACAAAGCATCCTTGTCATGGGCAATAATGCATATGTAAATAATGGATATAAGGAAAACGCCCAGCTGTATGCCGAGCGCGTTGATAACCAGTACAGAGAAAGCCATAGACGCAGCACAAGTAGCCTTGGCGTTGACCATGGCACTGGTTGTCGCGGACTTGACGGACCTGAACATCTCTGGCGTCTCCTTTCGTTTGCTGCATTTTGTTTACGATGGGAGAATTTTAGCACCATATGATGAACCTGTCAAGAATAAATAATATATTTTTTTGCAAATATTTATTCACAGCACTAAATAATTTGTTTTATCCACGAAATGCGGGGGAAAATTCGGCTGAGAAAACAAAGCTTTTAAAGCGGCTGCGCGGCATAAAAATCTGTTGCAGCTATTGCCATATAACACAAGTTATTGTATAATTTCCATATTAGGGAAACTATATATATTATGGTGGTATGATTTAATGGACAAAACTCATGTAACTATAAACGTGGCGGGGCAGGATCTTCGCCTTTCGG
>CALCEX010000235.1 GCA_937900325.1 uncultured Clostridia bacterium
GGCGAAACCTGGCCCCTCAAACATAAATAAAAAAATTCCCCGTTTATTAGGCAGTATATAATACTTTCCAACAAACGGGGGACGTTTAATACAGAAGATTATTCCTCCTCGTCCTCTTCCTTCTGGGCGTTCTCGATGATCTTCTTTGCCTCGAAGGCGGGAACATCCTCATAACGCACGAACTGACTGGTGAAGGAGCCGCGAGCCTGAGTCATGGAGCGCAAATCGGTAGCGTACTTGAACATCTCAGAGAGAGGAGCTTCTGCTACTACCTCGGTGCCCTCCTCACAGGGGTTCATGCCGAGCACACGACCGCGACGGCTGGACAAATCGCCCATGATAGCGCCGGTATACTCGTTTGGAACGGTAATATTGTACTGATAGATGGGCTCTATCAGGGCAGGCTGTGCCTTTGCGCAGGCTTCCTTGTAAGCAAGGCGCGCGGCGCTCTTGAATGCAACTTCCTTAGAATCCACCGGATGATACTTACCGAAGAACAGGGTGGCCTTTACTCCGATCATGGGATAACCAGCAAGCACGCCATGCTTCATGGCTTCGCGGGTGCCTTTTTCAACGGCCGGGATATATTCCTTGGGAACGACGCCGCCGACGATAGCGTTGACAAATTCGAAGTCCTCGCCGTTGGTAAGAGGTTCAAAGCGCATATTGACCACGCCGAACTGACCGCTGCCGCCAGTCTGCTTCTTATGCTTACCTTCGGCCTCTGCCGTTCCGCGGATAGTCTCGCGGTAAGGAATGCGGGGATCTGATATTTGAGCCTCTACGCCCGTCTTGTTCTTCAGCTTTGCGCAAAGGACGTCAATATGCACTTCGCCCAAGCCGCAGAGCAGCATATCGCCGGTCTCGGCATTCTTTTCGAGAGCCATTGTAGGATCTTCTTCAAGCAGCTTGTTAAGGCCGGCAAAGACCTTATCCTCCTCGCCCTGCTTCTTGGCGGAAACGGCCAGCTTGATGCAGGGTTCGGGGAATTTGATAGCCTCAAACTGCACAGGTGCGGAGGCATCGCACAGAGTATCGC
This sequence comes from uncultured Clostridia bacterium, assembly GCA_937900325.1. Taxonomy (GTDB): domain Bacteria; phylum Bacillota; class Clostridia; order Christensenellales; family CAG-138; genus SFEL01. The sequence goes on from CALCEX010000235.1 coordinate 1,040, forward strand.
CGGTAACGGTATACTGAAGCTTGGATAATACGCCTATATCACCGGCTATGAGCTTATCCACGGGAGTGACCTTCTTACCGCGCATAATGCCGGGGGCGGAGGGCTTCTCGGACTTCTCTTCACGGGGATTGTATGGGGCAACATCTACGCTGAGAACGCCGCTGTATACTTTAAGTATGGAATACTTGCCAAACTGGTCGATAACGGTCTTGATAACCTGGGCGGCAAACTTACCATCCTGCTTAACCTCAACAGCATCTCCCGTCTTTGGATTGACGGCCTTGGGCGCTTTGGCCATGGAGGCTGGGGGCATGTACTTGACCAGATTGTCCATCAG
>CALCEX010000236.1 GCA_937900325.1 uncultured Clostridia bacterium
GCGGTTATCCCTCCTGCCTTGGCTATAACGGATATCCGAAGACTATCTGCACATCGGTAAACGAGCAGGTAGTGCATGGAATACCCGGTAAGTACAGGCTCAAGGACGGGGACATCGTAAGCTGCGATGTGGTCGCAAAGCTGGACGGCTTCCATGGCGACGCTACCAGGACGCTGCTCATAGGCAATGTGGCAGAGGAAACAAGACGGCTGGTAAAGGTAACAGAGGAGTGCTTCTTTGAAGGGCTCAAGTTCGCAAGGGTCGGATACCGAATATCCGACATATCCGCCGCTATCCAGAAGCATGCCGAGTCAAATGGCTACGGCGTGGTAAGGGATATGATAGGGCACGGAATAGGCCGGGAAATGCACGAATCCCCCGACGTACCAAATTACGTCGGCGGCAGATACGGCAGAGGAATACGCCTTATCCCCGGCATGACCATAGCTATCGAACCCATGATAAACATGGGCACGTGGCAGATAAAGATAATGCCAGACGGCTGGACGGCAGTAACCGCCGACGGCAAACCCAGCGCACATTATGAGAATACCGTTGCGATAACCGACGGTGATCCCATTATCCTGACCCTCAGCGAGGATAACCATGTATAACGATGTGATCGGAAGCATAGTTACCTCTAAGGCGGGCAGAGATAAAGGCCGCACCTTTGTTGTGACAGCTACGGAGGGCGATGAATTTGTGATGCTGGCTGACGGCGAAACCAGGAGAGTATCGCGGCCCAAAAAGAAAAAGCTCAGGCATCTGAGCTTTGAGGAGGGCCGGCTGGAGGTTGCAAAGCTTCCGGAAGATGCGATGCTTGCGGACGCAGCCATAAGAAGGAGCCTGAGCAGTTTAGGCTATAAGGACAAAACCGTATCCAAGGAGGGATAGCTTGTCTAAGACGGACGTAATCGAAGTTGAAGGCGTCGTTACTGATTCTTTCCCCAACGCCATGTTCGAGGTGGAGTTGGTAAACGGCCATAAAATATTGGCGCACATTTCCGGTAAGCTTAGAATGAACTTCATTCGCATACTGCCGGGAGATAAGGTGACAGTAGAGCTGTCCCCGTACGATTTGACACGCGGCCGCATAACGTGGCGCACCAAGAACTAACAGGAGGAAGATACAATGAAAGTAAGGCCTTCCGTAAAGCCCATTTGTGAAAAGTGCAAGATCATCAAGCGTAAAGGCCGCATCATGGTGATCTGCGAGAACCCCAAGCATAAACAGAAGCAGGGTTAATCTACCCATTCTCACAATTTCCGCCGGGCCCCGTATAAGACAATATGCTTATACGGCGGCCTGCGGCGGGAGCAAAAGCCAAACTGACGAAATAATCGCCAGTTTTTGGTATATTTCGGGCAAAAAAATGCCCGCGCGCTGTTGACAAGACAATATGATAACTGATACAATATTTAAGTTGCCGCAGTAGCGTTGTACGCTGCTGCAAATGTCGTGCTTTAAGCGCGTTTTTAACAGATAAGTCCTTGTCTTTCGGGCGGCTGCCGCATTTATGCTGAATGTGGAATTCCGAATTACAAGTACCTATATATCTCCGAAGCAGACCACGGAGTCTGCCGAGGGGCGGGAGTATCCCAAACCGGTATTCCCCTGCGGCGGCGCAAGCCGGCTGCACGCGGCGTCTGACCCGCGCCGTGATAACCCACAAGGCGGGTGCTCATAAGGGCGCCCCTGCAAAGGCGAAGGCCTTATGCACACAGCTTGCCATAGCTGTGAAACCAAATTTATTACGGAGGTAAGTAAATCAATGGCACGTATTTCTGGCGTTGACCTGCCAAGAGACAAGCGAATTGAGATCGGCCTGACCTACATTTACGGTATCGGCCGCAAAACCGCTTCGGACATCCTCGCAGCCACCGGCGTTGATCCTGACATTCGCGTACGCGATCTGTCCGAGGATGACGTGAGCAAGCTCAGGGAGTACATCGACCACCACGTAAAGGTGGAGGGCGACCTCAGGCGCGAGACTTCCATGAACATCAAGCGCCTCATCGAGATCGGCTGCTATCGCGGTGTTCGTCATCGTAAGGGCCTGCCCGTTCGCGGTCAGAGCACCAAGCAGAACGCTCGTACCCGCAAGGGTCCCAAGCGCGCTGTAGGCGGAAGAAAGAAGTAAGGAGGGAATTAAGCAATGGCAGCAACTAAAGGCAAAGTCAAGAAGGCCGTAAGCCGCAAGCGCCGCGAGAAAAAGAACATTGAACGCGGTGCGGCTCATATTCGTTCCTCCTTCAACAACACTATGGTAACTATTACTGATGTAAACGGCAATGCTATATCCTGGGCGTCCGCAGGCGGCCTCGGCTTCCGCGGCAGCAGGAAGAGCACTCCCTTCGCAGCGCAGATGGCTTCCGAAACTGCGGCAAAGGCCGCTATGGAGCATGGCCTTCGCACCGTTGAGGTCTTTGTAAAGGGCCCCGGTTCCGGCCGCGAAGCCGCCATCCGTGCACTGCAGAGCGCCGGTTTGGACATTACCCTCATCAAGGACGTGACTCCCATCCCCCACAACGGATGCCGTCCGCCCAAGCGCAGAAGAGTTTAAGGAGGCACTACAATGGCAAGATATACAGAATCTGTTTGCAGGCAGTGCCGCAGGGAAGGCGTTAAGCTGTTCCTTAAGGGCGACCGCTGCTATACCGCTAAGTGCGCGGTAGTAAAGCGTCACACTATCCCTGGCCAGCATGGTCAGTCCCGTCAGCGTAAGATGTCTGAATACGGCATTCAGCTCCGCGAGAAGCAGAAATGCCGCAGGGCCTATGGTATATCCGAGTCCCAGTTCAGGAAATACTATGATATGGCTACCAATATGCGCGGCGTAACCGGCGACAATATGCTGTTCCTTTTGGAGCGCAGGCTGGATAACGTAGTTTATCGCCTTGGCCTCGCCGACAGCCGTCCTATGGCCCGCCAGATGGTCAACCATGGTCTGATCCTGGTTGACGGCAAAAAAGTAGACATCGCCAGCTACCTGGTAAAGCCCGGTCAGACCGTTTCCGTGCGCGACAAGAGCCGCGATATGGAGAACCTGAAGGAGCTTCGTGAGCAGGGCGCTTCCAAGCCCATACCCAAGTGGCTTGAGCTGGATGCAGATAAGCTCACCGGCAAGGTGGTTGCTATGCCGCAGCGTGACGATATCGACCTCACCGTTGAGGAACACCTCATCGTCGAGTTCTACTCCAGATAATGGAAATCGTAACGCTTACTGCCCTAATCGACTGACCACAAAGCAAGAGAGGGGATATGTAAATGATAGAAATAGAAAGGCCCAAGATCGAGTGCGCAGAGCTTACTGGAAGCTATGGCAAGTTTGTCGTAGAGCCTCTTGAGCGCGGCTTCGGCATAACACTGGGTAACTCGCTCCGCCGCGTGCTGCTTTCTTCGCTGCCCGGCGTAGCGGTATCCTCCGTTAAGATCGATGGCGTGCTCCACGAGTTCTCCACTGTTCCCGGCGTAAGAGAAGACGTAACTGAGATAATCCTCAACCTCAAAGAGCTTTGCATGAAGATGCATTGCGATGGCACAAAGAAGGTCATCATCGATGCTTCCGGCGCCTGCGAAGTAAAGGCAGGGGACATAATAGTCGATTCCGACGTTGAGATCGTAAACCCCGACCTGCACATTGCAACGCTGGACGAGGGCGCTAAGCTCTATATGGAGATAATCGTAGAATCCGGCCGCGGCTATGTTTCCGCCGATAAAAACAAGCGGGACGATATGCCCATAGGCCAGATCGCTGTCGACTCCATATTCACTCCTATCCGCAAAGTCAACTTCACCGTAGAAGACACCCGAGTAGGCCAGATAACCGACTATGACAAGCTCACCCTTGAAGTCTGGACCGATGACACCATTAAGCCGGACGAGGCGGTAAGCCTCGCGGCAAAGATACTCACCGAGCATCTTATGCTGTTCATCAACCTGACTGAGCATGTGCAGGGCGTCGAGATCATGGTGGAGAAGGAAGAGGACAAGAAGGAAAAGATACTCGAAATGACGATCGAGGAGCTTGATCTCTCAGTCCGTTCCTATAATTGCCTCAAGCGCGCAGGCATCAACACGGTCGATGAGCTGGTACAGCGCAATGAGGAAGAAATGATGAAGGTGCGTAACCTCGGCCGCAAGTCCCTTGAGGAAGTACAGCAGAAGCTGGTCGGCCTTGGCCTCTCCCTCCGTCACAGCGAAGACTAAACCCTTAAACGAACATTATCAGGAGGAACTAATATGCCAAACCGTAAACTGGGTAAGGCGAGCGACCAGCGCGACGCGATGCTTCGCAACCTGACCACCGCGCTCCTGTGGAACGGCAAGATCGTCACCACTGAAAAGCGGGCTAAGGAAGTTCGTCCCATCGCCGAGAAGCTCATCACACTCGCCGTAAGCGAATATAAGAACACTACTACCGTTGAGAAGGAGATCCGCAACGACAAGCAGCAGATCGTAAAGGTCGAAAAGACCAACGACCTGCCCGGGAAGCTCCATGCCCGCAGGCAGATCATGTCCTACCTCTATGACATTCCTGCCGCTAAGAACGAGAAGGAGTCCAAGAGCGAGTACAAGGCCCGCGTCAAGGGTCATGCTCATCCCGTTGTAGAGAAGCTGTTCAACGAGATCGCCCCCAAGTATGAGGGACGCAACGGCGGCTACACCCGCATACTCAAGATGGGTCCCCGCCGCGGCGACGCTGCCGAGATGGCCGTAATCGAGCTCATCTAAGCGCATAAAAATCAGCAGCACTCTGAAAATTCAGAGTGCTGCTTTTGTTTCCGGCGCAAAAAGAGCCTTCGGCTTAGAAGCGGACGTAGTCGGCGATAGTGCTGAAAAGAGCCGTGGTAGTGCCTGCCAGAAGGGCAAGCAGCGCAATACCGACTACGGTAAACACTATGCCGATAGCCAGCCAGATGAGCTGC
>CALCEX010000237.1 GCA_937900325.1 uncultured Clostridia bacterium
CGGGACACTACAACATCAACAGCCCCAAGATGTTCTACGGCTTTCTTGCGGGCATAGCGGCTCAGGACTTCGACCTCCAGAAGATATATGTGGACGGCTTCAGAAAGATGGTAAAGCACCCGCTCAACGAGCTGGAAGCGATGTTCGCACAGATACAGGATTTTGCGGATAAGAGCGGCATCGACATAATCGTAGGCATCAGCGAGGACGGAGGAGAAATGCCCGGTTACCTCAAAAAATATGTGTGCGGATAGCAGCATTGGATCATACGGAATTGAGCGGCGCAAGTGCCGCTCAATGTTTTAGTGCGGTATGGTCATAAAAACATTTTTGATTTTTTTGCGGGGGATAAGATATGCCGAACATTTTTGATATATTGGGGCCTGTGATGATAGGCCCGTCAAGTTCGCATACGGCGGGCGCCGCACGCATGGGAAACATGGCCCGTACACTTTTGGGCAGCGAACCTGTTGAGGCCAGAATACATCTTCACGGTTCATTTGCGGAGACGGGAAAGGGCCACGGTACCGACCGCGCTATCGTCGGCGGGCTGCTGGGTATGAGGCCTGACGACAGCCGCATACCTTTCGCCTTCGATGAGGCAAGGGCACGGGGGCTAAAATATGAAATAGACGCCATTGCACTGCGGGATGCGCATCCGAATACCGCAGTGATAGAGCTTGCGGGCGCGGATGGCAAGCAGCTTGTCATGCAGGCGTCCTCCATAGGCGGCGGCAGGATAGTCGTCAACAAACTGGACGGTATAGACGTGAACTTTACCGGCAATTTCAATACCCTCGTAATACGCAATCAGGACGAAAACGGCGCGGTGGCGGCGGTAACGTCCATACTCAGCCAGCTGAGGGTAAATCTGGCCAACATGAGCCTCTGCCGCCATAAACGTGGAGGCGACGCGCTTATGGTAATAGAAACGGATCAGCACATAAAACCGAAGCAGGTAGAGTTTTTGAGCGAGCTTCCCGGAATAATTTCCGTAACCTATTACGATAAGGAGGAAGAGGATGATGGCTCTCGATTCGATGAAGGAAATATTTGACCAGATGGAATGCGAGGGCATACCCTTCTGGGAGGTCGTTCTGCGGTCCGATATGGAGGAGCGGCAGGTGACGCGCAAGCAGTCCATGGCTAAGATGCTCATTACCTGGCAGGCCATGCAGGATGCGGCGGACACATATACCGGCACGAGAAGGAGCGTCAGCGGACTGGCGGGCGGCGACGGCATTAAAATGCGCCAATACGCCATGCGCGGCGCCGCGATGTCCGGCGGGTATGTATGCGATGTTATAGCGGAGGCTCTCAGCATGGCGGAATCAAACGCATGTATGCGGCGCATAGTGGCGGCGCCGACTGCGGGAGCCTGCGGAGTGCTGCCGGCGGTGCTGCTGCCCCTTTGCAATTATGAAGAAATCACGCAGCATCAGCTTCTGGAAGCGCTGTATGTGGCCAGCGGAATAGGCGCGGTGATAGCGCACCGGGCCTGCATATCCGGCGCCGCGGGCGGCTGCCAGGCCGAAATAGGCACTGCCGCGGCCATGGCGGCCGGGGCGCTGGTAGCCATAAAGGGAGGCACGGGAGCGCAGATAGGTCACGCGGTGGCCATGGCCCTGAAGAACCTGATGGGCCTTATATGCGACCCTGTGGCGGGCCTTGTGGAGGTGCCCTGCGTAAAGCGCAACGTAATAGGCGCGGTAGATGCGGTCAGCGCCGCAGATATGGCGCTTGCGGGCGTGGAAAGCCGTATACCCGTAGACGAGGTGATAGACGCCATGGGAGATGTGGGCGCGCGGATGCCTGTGGAATTCAGGGAAACGGCTCTGGGCGGTCTTGCCATGACGCCTACCGGTCAGGCGATAAAGCGCTGCATGAAGGAAAAAGAAGAATAAAAGCATGTTCCCGGCGGCTTGCCGGGATGTTTTTTTGCCGTAAAATAGTATAATAAGACGCTTTGAACGCCTATTATTTGACTAACATGGATAAAATTGATAAAATACGCATAACAATGAGGTGGCGAAGCCAATTATTTTCGGAGGTAATTGCTAATGAGGTCCTTTCCGAGGACGATACTATACGCGGTAGCGGGGGTGCTTGTCATAGCGTTGATATCCTCCGCGCTTACTATGATCATAATGAACAGGACATCCGGAGACAGGGTGGTGATGTCGGCTGAAGAATACTCAGAGTTCAGCCAGGTAGCCGCGCTGGACGACGTGATGGACAGCATTGAAGAAGAGTACTACGCTGATGTGCCCTCCCGGGAAAAGATGATAGCGGGGGCGGCAAACGGTATGCTTGACACTCTCGATGACCCATACGCCAGGTATTACACTGCCGAGGAGTACGAGGAATACCTTGCCTCAATAAACGGAGAGTACTACGGCATAGGCCTTTTGGTGGGCCAGCCAAACGAGGTCGGCTCCGAGGTGCTTGAGGTATATGAGGGCAGCACGTCAGAGAGCGCCGGCGTAAAGGTGGGCGACATCATAACCGCCGTTAGCGGAACGAGCGTGGCTAATATGGATCTGGACGACCTTAGGGCATTGATAGACGCAAAGAAGGCTGATGGCGTGCTGCTTTCCATACTGCGGGGCGGCGAGACGCTCGAAATAACTGTCACCGGCGGCAATATAACGGTAAAGCACGTGGAATCGGCCCTTTTCAACGACAGGACGGGATACGTTTATGTGAGCATGTTTACGGGCAACTGTGCCGATGAGTTCGAGAACGCAATAAAGGATCTTAAAAGCCGCAACATGAAGTCGCTCGTTATAGACCTGCGCAACAATCCCGGCGGCTCGCTGGATATAGTCGTAAGGGTAGGCGAGATACTGCTGGGCAAGGGCATGCGCATCGTGAGCGTTGGCACTACGGATTCCACAGAGGAAAAGGTATATAACGGCAAGGGCAGCGCCATAGGCGTGCCCGTGGCGGTGATAGTGAACGAAAACTCCGCATCCGCAAGCGAGATACTCGCGGCCGCAATACAGGAGAACGAGATAGGCGTAGTTGTGGGAACCAACACCTATGGCAAGGGCGTCGTGCAGACCACGTCGTACATAGAATCCACCGGCGGCTGGCTCAAGCTCACTACCGATGCTTATTACACACCAAACGGCAACAACATAAACGGCGTTGGGATATCGCCTGATATTTTGATGGAGCTGCCGGAGCAGTATCGCAGCATGGCGATACCGGAGCTTGTGCAGAACCATCAGAAGGAAGATACTCAGCTCTGGGAGGCGCTTGACTACGTCCGTGAAAAGGCAAACGAGGTATCTTAAATTAACAATACCATTCAGGAGAGGAATTTCATATGCAGCTTGACGAGCTTATAAAAAAGGATCCCGTGATCGGGCGTGTTGCAAAGGCGGAGGAGGTAGTCTGGTTTAATCCGGGCCTTCAGCGCCGGGACGCCGCGTTTGAAGGCGTCAGCCTTACCATGGCGGATATTGACGACGCTGAGGCGCGCCTTGTGCGCTTCGCGCCCTTCATAATGAACTGCTTCCCGGAAACTGCGGATAACGGCGGCATTATAGAATCCCCTCTCACCGAGATAGAGCATATGAGGCGGCGGCTCAACGAACGGGGCGGCAGCATAGGCGGCCGGCTGCTCCTCAAGAGGGACAGCGACCTTGCCATTGCGGGCTCTGTGAAGGCACGGGGCGGCATATATGAGATACTAAAGCACACAGAGGAGATAGCGCTCGAAAAGGGCCTTCTCAGAGGATATGACGACGACTATGCGAAGCTGGCCTGCGATGAATGCCGCGATGTGTTTTCACGGTATACCGTTCAGGTGGGTTCTACCGGCAACCTTGGCCTTTCCATAGGCATAATGAGCGCGGCGATAGGATATAAGGTAATAGTGCATATGTCTGCCGACGCCAGGCAGTGGAAAAAGGATCTGCTGCGAAGCAAGGGCGTGAATGTAATAGAGTACAAGTCGGACTATTCAGAGGCGGTCAAGCAGGGCAGGAAGCTGTCCGATGCCGATCCTATGAGCTACTTTGTGGATGATGAGAATTCCGTCG
>CALCEX010000238.1 GCA_937900325.1 uncultured Clostridia bacterium
ATAACCGCTGCCGTCGTTGTAAACATGCTCTCCGTCCCTCCCGCAAGCAGGGCAGATTCAAGCCCGAGAAGCACGCCCGCCGCCAGCGCGGTTTTGTGGTCCACGAGCTCGGCTATAAGCAGCACGGCCATGACCATGGGCGTAACATGAGGCTCGAGCATATTACCGAGTATCTGTATCCACGGCATCAACGCAAGCTGTATGCATACCATGGTCATGAGCTTTGCGCTGTCAAAGGTCTCCCTCTGGTATACCGCCATGTAAACCGCGAACAGTATATAAGCTGCCGCTATATATATCATGCCGCCTATCTCGGCCTGCGCCGGATTCGTTCCGGTCCCACTGAGCGCCTTGCTTATAGCTACCGCCGCACCGAGGGCAGACAGCGCCAGCGCCACGAGCAGCACCAGTGCCGAAAGCGCGATCCCCTGCCGCGCCTCCACTGAGTTTTTAAATCCACGCTGCTGCGACAATACCTTCGCCTCCTTTGTGCGGTTTATTCATATGTGTATATGCGTTGCCGCATATATGTATCAGTTCCTGCTTCCATGCTCATATTTATCGTAGGCAGTAATGATCTTTTGGACCATTTCATGCCGAACCACATCTTTATATGTAAGGAATACCCGGGCAATACCATCCACGCCCTCCAGCACATCCAGCGCGTGAACAAGGCCGCTCTTCTTGTCCCGCGGCAGGTCTATCTGGGTTATGTCTCCTGTCACCACTACCCTTGAGCCCTCTCCAAACCGGGTAAGAAACATCTTCATCTGTTCCACGGTGCAGTTCTGCGCCTCGTCCAGTATTATATATGCGTCGTTCAGGGTGCGGCCGCGCATATACGCAAGAGGCGCTACCTCTATCACGCCCCTCTCGCTGAGCGCGTGGAAGTTTTCGCTGCCCAGAAAATCGTACAGCGCATCGTATAGCGGTCTCAGATACGGATCCACCTTATTTTGCAGATCGCCTGGCAGGAAGCCCAGCTTTTCTCCGGCCTCTACGGCGGGACGGGTAAGGATTATCTTTTCCACTTCCTTATTTTTATACGCCAGCACCGCCA
>CALCEX010000239.1 GCA_937900325.1 uncultured Clostridia bacterium
TAAATGCAAAAAGAAGTCCTCATGCTTTGTATCAAAACATGAGGACTTAGTTGGCAGGGGCAGAAGGACTCGAACCCTCAACAAAGGTTTTGGAGACCCACGTGTTACCATTACACCATGCCCCTTCGGTGTGAACCTTGATGATTATAACACCGATATGATGATAATGTCAACTTTATTTTTAGGGAGTACACATTGAAGAAGGTAATTATATATACCGACGGCGCGTGCAGCGGCAATCCGGGCCCGGGCGGATGGGGCGCGGTCCTCATGTATGGGCAATTCAAAAAAGAAATTTCAGGCGGCGAAGAAATGACTACGAACAATCGCATGGAGCTTATGGCGGCCATATCTGCTTTAAACGCCTTGAAAGAGCCCTGTGAAGTAGATTTATTTACCGATAGCGCCTATCTTTGCCGGGCATTTTTAGAAAACTGGGTCGTTAACTGGCAGCGCAACGGCTGGAAAACCAGCGGCAAAAAGGAAGTGGAAAACCGCGACCTGTGGGAACTGCTTATAGAGCATACGCGCAAGCACAGTATCAGCTGGCATAAGGTAAAGGGACACAGCGACAATCCACACAACAATCGGTGCGATGAGCTTGCGCGGGGCGCTATTGCGGGTTGTAAAGCGAGACAAAATGATGTAAAATAAATATGTTTGTATAAACCTATCAAATTTTCAGGAGAAAGATATGATATGAAAAAGATAGTTATCGCACTTGGCGGAAATGCCCTTCAGGAAGCGGGCAAGCCCGCTACGGCAGAGGCTCAGCTTGAAGTAGTTGAAAAGACCTCCGAGTATATCGCGGATATAATAGACGAGGGATACGAGGTCATTATTGCCCACGGAAACGGCCCGCAGGTAGGCCGTATAGTTCTCCAGAACGAGTATGCCGCCCCTGTAAGCCCGGCGATGCCCTTTGATGTATGCGGTGCTATGAGTCAGGGCTACATAGGCTACCATATTCAGCAGGGCCTTACAAAGATACTTCGCTCACGCGGAAATAAGTCTAATGTTGTTACTGTGGTAACTCAGGTTCTGGTGGACAGGAACGATCCAAAGTTCAAAAACCCTTCCAAGCCCATAGGCCCGTTCTACACTGAGGAAGAAGCAAAGAAGATAGCCGACGAGAAGGGCTATATAATGAAGGAAGACGCAGGCCGCGGCTGGAGGCGGGTAGTTGCTTCCCCAATGCCTGTTGAGATAGAGGAGCTTAGCGCAGTAAAATGTCTGGTTGACAATGGCTTCGTAGTCATCACTGTAGGCGGAGGCGGTATTCCCGTTATACGCAACGATAAGGGCGAGCTGGAAGGTACGGCTGCCGTTATAGATAAGGATCTTGCAAGCGAGAAGCTGGCGGAGGATCTGGATGCCGACGCCCTGGTCATACTTACCGCCGTAGAAAAGGTAAGCATCAACTACAAGAAACCCGATCAGAAGGATCTTGATAAGCTTACTGTATCGGAAGCCAGGAAGTATATGGCCGAAGGCCAGTTCGCCCCCGGCTCTATGCTGCCAAAGGTGGAGGCTGCCGTTAAGTTCGTAGAGAGCAAGCCCGGCAGGATAACCATAATCACCAGCCTTGATAAGGCGGTAGAGGCTCTTAAGGGTAAGGCTGGCACTACCATAGCATAAGAATTACTATTGAAATACTTTGATTTGAGGTATATAATCTAAGTCAAATTTATACTTTGAAACAAGGAGTGGATTTCCTATGACGTCTCTTAAGCAGATGGATCGTGCGGAGCTTCAAGCGTTTTATGAAACGACCCTGAAGGAATATGAAAGCTGCAAAGCAAAAGGCCTTAAGTTGGATATGTCCCGCGGCAAACCCTCAAGGGCGCAGGTAGCACTTTCAAACGATATGTTTAATGTCGATGTCGTATCCAATGCTGTTACAGATGGTATAGACGCCTTAAATTATGGCGGAGTCG
>CALCEX010000240.1 GCA_937900325.1 uncultured Clostridia bacterium
CCTCCGGCGAAACGACGCCCTTCATGCCGCTGCTGACCGCGTCCCAAATATCATCGGAAATTTCTATCTGGTTATATACGCTGGGAGCGACGTTCTTTATGGTGCTGCCGCTGCTGTCCATCACCTTATCTACAATGTGAACGTCATACACCGTACCGCGGTTTGCAAGCGCGCTTACATAGCGGGCTACGGCGACGGGCGTGACCAGCGTAGTACCCTGTCCGAATCCGGCGCGGATAGTCTGAGTAGGCTTCCACTGTATCTCGTTCAGCAGCGAAGAAACGCTGTTTATCCAGTCCTTGCGCATCTGAGTGATGCCCTCGGGAATGTCTATTTCCTCGCTTATTATCCTTCGTATCTCAGGGCCTTTGTTGGTTATGTCGCCATCCTGAAGCTCCATGAGCCGCTTTGCGCAGCGGGTTATAGCCTCCTCATCCACCTCGGCATTCCGGCTTTCCACAAATTTTACCAGGGTTTCCTTCAGCTTGCGGTAAACCAGGCCCGGAAGGCTTGTCTTCTGGTTTGCAATGTCCAGCGTGCCGTCCTCTCCCATAAGCGTGTTGTCAAAGAGCACCTTCTGTCCGCCCGCAATTCCCTCCGTCTCGCCGGTGAGCTCTATGCCTGTGCGGCTGGTCAACCCGAATTTGCCCGCCCATTCATTGAGCTTGTCTATGCCCAGGCGATACGCCGCCTCGCAGAAATAGTAGTTGCAGGAATTTTTTATGGCGTCCGCCAGCGTCTGATTTGCGTGCTGGCTTATCAGGCTCCTGCTTTTCAGGTGGCACTTAGGGGCGTTCTGCTCTATTCTTTGCTCATTGCCGTTTTCATCGGTATACTTGATTATGTACTCGTATTCGCAGCTTATGCGCTCGTTAATATCCAGAACGCCTTCCGCCGCAGCCGCCACGCCGGTGACCATTTTAAATATGGAACCCGGCGCCAGCTTTGTTGATATGGCCTTATTGCGGGTTGGCGTAGTTTCCGCCGAAAACTCGCTGTTGAAAAGCTCCTGATCCTGCTCAGGGCTGAGGCCCGCTATAAACCAGTTGGGATTGAAGGAGGGGTAAGACGCCATGGCGAGCACCTGTCCTGTGTTTACGTTCATGACCACCGCTGCGCCGGTCTTTGCCGTCTTTATGCTTTCCACGTCGCCGTTGGTCTTTTCTTCGTAACTCTCATAATTCTCCAGCAGCTGCCTTTCTTCCTTTTCGTCTATCTTGGCTATAAGATCCTCAAGGGCCTTTTCAACTACGGTCTGGAAGTTTATGTCAATGGTAAGCATAACGTCGTTGCCATCCTTGGCAGGAGTGTAGGAAAGCTCCCGTATGGCACTGCCGTTTTTGTTTTTCTCAAGCACCCGCTTGCCCTTGCGTTCGTTGGTAGAGCCTGTCAGATACTCCTCCATTGTGTATTCGATGCCGGATACGCCTATATAGTCGTCGTAAGAATAGCCTTTTTCCTTTACCATCTCCTCTGTCGCCGTCCTGCCGAGATAGCCGAGGATATGCGCCGCCGTGGTGCCGCGCGGATATACGCGCGTTGTGCTCTGGCTGGTCTGTAAGCCCGGGAGCTCGTCTGCTCGCAACTTGATCTCCGCAACTACCTCCATACTCACATCGTAGGCTATGGTAATGGGCTCATAGGCGCGATAGTTGTTGAGCAATACCTCCTGCCGTATGGATATGACCTTGTTTGCGTCCTCAAAGGACAGATCCTCAGGTATGAACCACAGGGCGCGGAGCTTTGTATAGGCCTCCTCGGCTGTGGGCCATGTGCTGGTGTCCCACTTGGATTTGTCCTCTATTTTTTCGTTCTTCTTCAGGGATTCGGTTATATTGAAGCCCATGGACTGGCAGAAGTTTTTATACCTCGCCACCTGTGCCGCCCTGCTCTTCACGCCCCAGTCATATTCGAGCTTGCCATCCTCGCCAAGGCGTATATACGATGTGTCAATGGTCTTACCGCCGCCGTCCTCTATTATCTTTATGGCCTTTATCAAAGAATCGGTATATGTGGCTGAGTCGTAATCGGTACGGTTGTCCGCATCTCGAAGGAACTCCACATTATAGCTGTTTTTGCTGTATGCCAATACTACGCCGTTGCGGTCGAGTATCCTGCCGCGTGTACCCTTTATGTCTATTGTGCTGGTGCTGGTATTGGCAGCTGCCTCGGCATACTGCGCGCCCTCTACTATGGTTACCTCGTGGAGCTTATATATAAGCGCACCCATGAGGCACACCAGAACCAACGATATTATTATGAATCTCGATATATTGTTTTTCATTATTTTATTCCTCCGGCGCTTCTGTCATAGCGCTTCTTGGCGGAAAGCATCAGCCTGGGCTTGAGCAGTGCGTGCGCAGGTATGCAAAGCGCCGCGCTCATAAGCGCAGACGGTACCATATAGGTTATCAGCATACCGAAATACGAAAACCTTCCCCCGACCATTCTGGTGAGTATTGCCATGAGGTTTTCCTTCAGTAAAGCGCATACGCCAACCGTCAGTACCGGTATTATCATGTTGTCCGCATAGTATTTTTTATAGAATATGCCTCCCACGGATCCGGCTATCATATAGGCTATGGCGTTTATGCCTACCGCCCTGCCAAAAAGTATGTCTATGATAAGCCCGGAAGCGCAGCCTACCGCCGCAGCCTCGGCAGCGCCGAGCTGTATACCCATGCATACTATCACTACCAGTACGCAATCCGGCACAACGCCGGCTATATTTACTTTTGCGAACAGCACCGAATCGAGATACATCCCGATTATTATGCTTATAGCCGCATACAGCCGGTACATTACTCTGTCGCTTCCTCCTCATTGGTATCGACCTTTACTATCATTACCTCCTCAAGCCTGAGG
The DNA here is from genome assembly GCA_937900325.1 of uncultured Clostridia bacterium. Classification (GTDB taxonomy): domain Bacteria; phylum Bacillota; class Clostridia; order Christensenellales; family CAG-138; genus SFEL01. The sequence goes on from CALCEX010000240.1 coordinate 2,866, forward strand.
AAATCCACCGCAGGCTCGATTATGGCGTTTCTTTCCTCCGCATCATCGCTTGAGCGGGATACCTCGGTCACCGTGCCTATGGCTATGCCCTTTGGGAAGGTACCGCCTATGCCCGAGGTAACTATGGTGTCGCCCGGCACAAGGTCATAGCCGCTTGGCAGATAGTAAAGCTCCAGCGTCTCCTTTTCATCGGTATTGAGTATGCCTCGCGCAAAGCCGTAGTCGCGCGTGCGCTCCACCATGGCGCTTATATCCGAGGTACTGTCGATTATGGCGGTAACCTT
>CALCEX010000241.1 GCA_937900325.1 uncultured Clostridia bacterium
AATGACATCGAACGACGGAGTCGTGAGATGACCCCCGCTGGAGTAGCCTATTAAACAGGCGATGCAGCGAAGCTGCGAGCCCGTGAAAAAAGGCAAACATCGGCACGCAGGTTAGAATTGATTCAAAAAGATTAACCATCAACAAAACATGTATGTAGTTTCCAAGGTACAAACCTTAATAAATATTCCTCCTTAGCTCAGTCGGTAGAGCATGCGGCTGTTAACCGCAGTGTCGTTGGTTCGAGTCCAACAGGGGGAGCCAGAAAAGAGTCTTGATGCTTCAAGGCTCTTTTTCATGCTTATTTTCATTCCTGACGGCCACTCTGCGCTTTCGTCTCCCATTATTCACAATTATTTTAATATGCACAGGCGCGCTGATGGTATAAAATATAGGTAATTGTATGTAATATGCCCGTGCTGTCGAAGGGATATCCGAGGCATCGCTTTATTGCCATCCTTCCCATATCGGCTCCGTCACTGACAGCAGGGATTTTTTACAGGAGGCATTGTTTATGCATAAAATTACGAAGGCCGTTGCCCTTGTCGTGGCGCTTACGCTTATCACGGCCATGCTTCCCGCCTTCGCCGCGGTATTCCACAGCGATGTGCGGGTAAAGCTTTCCATAGGCAGCGGAAGGTCTTTTACGTTCACCCCGGTAGGTGAATACACCCTGAAGGAAGCCGGCGGCAGCGCCGGAACCGGCGAGCTTACCGTCGAGGCAATAGGCAGCCGCGTATCCATAAAATTGGGGGACAAGACCTATACCGGCCCCTCTCTTACGCTGCTTTCAAAGAACTACGGCCAGACTACCGATTATATCAGGCTCAAAAACGCAGAATACGGCACCTGCACCTACCTCGGCAATATGACGTTTGACGTGTACGAGGGCAGTATCCGCGCCATAAACACGCTGCCCATAGAGCAGTACCTTTATGGCGTAGTACCCCATGAGATGAGCAATTCCTTTCCCGTTGAGGCCCTTAAGGCCCAGGCTGTGTGCGCCAGGGGCTATGCCGTCGCCCGCTGTTCAAGATATGCCGCAAGCCGCTCCTACGACCTTGTGGATACCTCCAAGGATCAGGTATACCGGGGCTACGCCAGCAAAAATACCCGTGCCATAGCCGCCGTTGACGCCACCAGGGGGCAGGTGCTGGTATACGACGGCGACATAATCGAGGCCTTCTACTCCGCCTCCAACGGCGGCCAGACCGAGCGCACCATCAACGTATGGGACAACGATCTGCCCTACTACACCCACGCCGACGACATATACGACCTGCTCAACAAATCCAGCCTGGAGGAAAAATCCTTCATCCCCGATACATATGACGAAACGACCGAAAGGCTCATGGACGGTTCCGTTCTCACGGCGATCAAAAAAGCCGCGTATGCTGCTGCCGGGCAGGAGGTCGAGCTGCTCTCTACCGTAAAAGTTCTGGCCAAAGATCCCAGCGCCAAAAACGACCCGGAGCAGCGCTGCTATACCAACGTTGAATTCACCCTGATGGTAGCGCCCATTGGCAGCCCGGAGCAGACGGGACAGGTCACATTCACCCTGCCGTTTGAGGGGCTCAGCTTCGGCAGCTATGAGAATATGCTGGGGCAGATAGGCGCGAAGAAGCGCAACCTCCGTATGTACGGCGCAGAGCGCGGCGAATACCATACCGCGGAAAACCAGTATTCGGGCTGGTTCCTCACCCGCCGCCGCTATGGTCACGGAGTGGGCCTGTCGCAGCGCAGCGCCCAGCGTGCCCGTGCCGGCCAGAAGTATGAGGATATACTCGCCTTCTATTATATAGACACGGCGCTGTACACCGTAGGCACCTATGACACCGCTCCCAGGATAAAGGCCGATGGCTGCAAGGTCCATTCATGGGGCATAAGCGAGATAAAGCCCGGCACCACCGCGGAAAAGCTGCTGGGCAGGCTGGAGTCCGAGGGCTCTCTTACCGTCATAGACAGGAAGGGCGCGCAAAAGACCGGCACGCTATGCACCGGCGATTCCGTGCGCAATACCTATGGCGACGGTTTCACCATATTCGATCTGCCAATAATAATCTACGGCGATATAGACGGCAGCGGTAAAATAGACAAGGACGACATAACCGCCCTGCAAAAGCACCTCATAAGGTCCTCGATACTCGGCGGCCCGTACCTCAGGGCGGCAGACGTAAACCACGACGAAGCGGTGGATATTATGGATATGATACGTCTTATACAGTACGTATCAGACGATGCAAAGATAACTCAGGAGGATTAAAAAATGAGTACTTCAAATACATATAAGCGGATCC
>CALCEX010000242.1 GCA_937900325.1 uncultured Clostridia bacterium
GAACGTACTTTACCCGGAATACATCGGCATATGACGTATCCGGCGCCATCTCGCCATAGAAGTAATCCATATAGCCGTCTATCTGGTAAACGTCAAAATAGCTGAACCTGCGCCATTTGAGCAGCTTCGCCTTGTCCGTCTGTCCATCCTGCTCGTAGAAATTCAGCGCCTCTTTTATGGATATGCGGCGGCGCTCCAGCGGCAGCTTCAGGCGCACCAGGCGGCGCATCTCGGTTTCCACCCTGAGGGCCGCTTCCTCTTTGAAAGGCTCCTCCAAGCCATCCACAGTTATAAACAGCCCCGGGCCGAGCGAGTACCTTACATATACCTTGGCATTTGGAAATTCCTTGCGCATGGCCAGAATAAACAGAAACTGCAACGTGCGCTCGTAAACGCGCCTGCCCATATCCTCGCCATAGCGAAGAAGATGTATATTGGTGTCCTTTTTGGGCGTGAACCGCAGATTGAATATCTCGCCGCCTATCTGAGCCGCGAGCGGCCTGTCGGACAGCATTATGCTGTCAATGCCCTCCTTTTTTACCGCATCCAATATGGATCGGCCGCTTTCCAGTTCGCAGTTTCTTCCGTCTATGTTCAGCCTCACGATCGTTCCTCCCGGTATTGTTGCAGAAAGTGTACGGATTATAATGCCAATGCGTAAAAATCCATATCAGCATCATTATACTATATCCTTATCCCATTGAGTATATGCTCAATGAAAACTTTTTTGTTTTGTCAGCATTTCCTCATACACCGAGCCGTAAATCTGATATAATAAGTAGGTGCATTTGCCGGTCACGCTTATCCGCTGCGGCCGGCATACAAAACTGACGGAGAATACAAGTTTATTTTATGGAAAAGAAAAAGACCTCCTTCGTACAGGGCGCGGCTGTGCTTGGCATAGCCGGACTGCTGGTAAAGATAATAGGCGCGGTATTCCGCATACCCCTCAATAACGCCGTAGGCCCCATAGGCATGAGCTACTATGAGGTAGTATATCCCTATTATTCCGGCCTTCTGGTGATATCCTCCTCCGGCCTCCCAACCGCCATATCAAAGATGGTATCCGAGCGCGTGACCGCGGGCGACTATCGCGGGGCGCACAAGGTGTTTCTCACCGCAATGCGGCTGCTCGTATGCCTCGGCCTCTTCACCGGCCTTCTGATGTTCTTCGGCTCGGAAAGCCTTTCCGCCCTCTCCTCGCAGCCCGAAGCACACCTTTCCTTCAAGGTGCTTTCCCCAGCTCTGCTGGCGGTTTCCATAATGTGCGCATACCGCGGCTATTTGCAGGGTATGCAGCGCATGACGGGCACAGCCCTTTCCCAGATAGTTGAGCAGATAGGCAAGCTGGTAATAGGCCTTACCTTAGCCATAAAGCTGCTGCCCAAAGGGCCCGAATACGCCGCAATGGGCGCGCTGATAGGCGTTACCGCGTCAGAGTTTCTGGCCCTGCTCACCATCATGTTCGTATATGGCCGCTACCGTCCTTCCATAAGGCGGCATATGGAGCAGAGCGCGCCCTGCCCTCCCTCCCCCATAGCCAGAAACCTCATATTGCTGGCCGTGCCTATAACCCTGGGCGCCTCCATAAGCTCCCTTTCCGGCATGGTGGACAGCGCCATGAT
>CALCEX010000243.1 GCA_937900325.1 uncultured Clostridia bacterium
TCAAAAAGCGATATTGGATCCTGAATTGCATCCAAAGCGAAGGCCACATCTTCTTCTTTAGCATCCATGGCCTTTGCTATGTCGCTGATATGAGGTTCCTGACCGGATTCATCCATAAGCCGGGCGCGTATCTGAAGTGCATGATAGGCGGTATCGCGTATGGAGCGGCTTACACGAAGGCTGTTGTTGTCCCGCAAATGGCGGCGGACTTCACCTATTATCATAGGCACGGCATATGTGGAAAAACGCACGTTGAAGCTCAAGTCAAAATTGTTTATGGCCTTGATAAGCCCTATGCAGCCCACCTGGAACAGGTCGTCCATCTGCTCGCCGCGCCCGGAAAAACGCTGTATAACGCTCAGCACGAGGCGAAGATTCTCCTTTATGAAGGTATCGCGGGCTTCCTCGTCGCCTTCGCTTATTTTTTTGAGCAGCTCAGTGCTGCGTTCATAGGTCATCATGGGGAGCTTGGAAGTATCCAGCCCGCATATCTCCACCTTATTCACAGCCATATCCGTTACCCTCCTTGTTCTCCGCTAAAAGTAGCATTGCCGGGAGGGGCGAAATAAATGCGCGACAAAAAGGTGGAATAATGAGGAAAAGCAGCGTATGGGCATATTCAAAAAATGTTCAAAATCTTTTCGTTGTAGACATGGATAAGTGATGGTATATTCAATAAAAAAAGGAGATATATGCCCGTGAAACGATGCATATTTGCCATAATAGCTGCATTGCTGCTTTGCGGCTGCTCTGTAAAGGAGAAGCCGGATACGCTTACGGTTTCGTTTTTCGATGTTGGAAAGGCAGATTCATTCCTCATAGCCTGCGACGGCGAAAACCTGCTCATGGACGCAGGGACCGCCAAGGACGGCCAGGATGTGGCAGACCGCCTTGAAGATATGAATGTAGAATGCATAGATTATCTGATGATAACCCATTTCGACCGGGACCACGCCGGCGGCGCCGCGCAGATAATCGAGGATTTTAACGTGAAGGCATTGCTGCGGCCGGAATACATAAAGGAAACCGACGAATCCGCAGCCTGTATGGCGGCGGCAAAAAAGCAGGGAGTTAAGGTGATCGTTATCACGGCGCAGTCTGACATACAGCTGGGCAGCGCCAGGCTTGTCATACACCCGGCAAAAAAAGTCTACGAAAATGATCCCAGCAACAATTCTTCTCTTGTAACAGAGGTATTCCACGGAAATAACAGCCTGCTGTTCACAGGGGATATCGAAAAAGAACGCATAGCGGATATAGAATATGAGCTGAACGACGCCGGGTACGACTTTATCAAAGTGCCGCATCACGGCAAATACGAAAAGATACTTCCTGAGTTTTTCCGCCTCGTGGGGGCTCAGAGCGCCGTGATAACCAGCTCCGAAAAAAACCCCGAGGATCAGGAAACGGTGCAGGCGCTTGTGGATGCAGGCACAACTAATTATATGCTTACACGCAACGGCGAGATAACCTTAAAAAGCGACGGCGCCGAATTGGACTTTGCGCAGAAATAATGTTGCAAACAGGCGTTTTTTCGTCTTGACACGCCGCCGTTGCCATGTTATTATGTTTCGGTGAGCCGCTCCGTATCGGCTTTATAAGCGTGGAGATGATCCACCGCCGAATATGGGCGAGATTTAAAGAAGGAGGTACAGGACGTGTACGCTATCATCCGTACCGGCGGCAAGCAGTACAAGGTAGAAGCTGGCGACGAGATTCTCGTTGAAAAGCTGGACGCCGAAGTAGGCGCTGAGGTCGCATTTGAAGTATTGATGCTTTGTGGCGACGAGGTCGTAGTCGGCAAGCCCGTAGTAGAGGGCGTTACTGCCAAGGCAACCGTTGTCGATCAGGTCAAGGGCAAAAAGGTCGTAGTATTCCACTATAAGCCCAAGAAGAACATACGCAAAAAGCAGGGACATCGTCAGCCTTACACCAAGGTCAAGATCGAGTCCATCGGCTAAAGCATGACGCAGGTAACGCTTATTCGCGACAGATCCGGTCTTATCGGCTTTGAGGCCAGGGGACATACCGGGTATGCCGATGAGGGCAGCGACATAGTTTGCAGCGCAGTATCTGCGCTGACGCAGACTGCGGCCCTGGGTATAAACGAAGTATTAAAGATACAGACGGCGCTCGACATCACGGAGGCAGATATGTATATCATGCTTCCCGCAGACGTATCCGATCAGGACTGCGAAAAAGCACAGATCATTTTGGAAACGATGGCACTGGGCCTCAGGTCCATTGCC
>CALCEX010000244.1 GCA_937900325.1 uncultured Clostridia bacterium
GTGGTGCGTAATGTTCCCGCCGCTGTGCATATTGGAGGGCGAAAATGGAAAAATTGAAGATGAGGCAAAATTTGATAGCCTGATAATGAAGCTTATAAGGGAGGCGAAAAAGAATGAGAGGGCTGAATAGGAGCATAGTCGCCCTGCTTGCGCTGCTGCTTATACTGTGCATCGCGGTGCCGGAAATGGCGGACGCGGCAATGCTGAGGCAGGGCTCCTCCGGCGAGCAGGTAAAGGCGCTGCAAAGCAAGCTGAAGCGCTGGGGGTATTATAACGGCAATGTGGACGGCATATTCGGCAGCGGAACGGCGCAGGCCGTAAAATACTTCCAGAGGAAAAACGGCCTTGCGGCGGATGGCATAGTAGGGGAGGCCACGGCAAGGGCGCTGGGACTGTCCCTGACAGGCAGCGCCGGCGGCGGGTCGTCAGGCTCCGGCTCCTCGGGCGGTTCCGGAGATAAGGATATGTATCTTCTGGCCAGGCTGGTGCATGGGGAAGCCAGGGGTGAACCCTATAAGGGCAAGGTCGCCGTGGCGGCAGTGGTGCTGAACCGGGTGAAAAGCTCATCCTTTCCCAACAGCATATCCGGCGTGATATACCAGAAGGGCGCTTTTTCCGCCGTCTCGGACGGGCAGATAAACCTTTCCCCGGACAACGAATCAATAAAGGCGGCCCGGGACGCCATGAACGGCTGGGACCCTACCGGCGGCTGCCTGTATTATTATAACCCAAAGAAGACCAGCAACAAGTGGATGCTGTCCCATGATGTGGTGCTGACCATAGGCGAGCACGCCTTCTTCTGATTTGGAAAAAACAACGGCTTTATATGAGGTGAGATAAATGAGCGAGAAAACGCAGAACGTTTTTCAGAAATACGTAATACCCGCCATACTGGCCGCGGCGCTCATAGGGGTAATACTGTGGGCGGCACAGCAGAAGGCGCTGGCTGAGAGCTATAAAAACCTGGCAAAGGAAAGCTACGTCAGGGCATACGGCGAGCTTACCGACGACCTTTACGATATGGAGAGCACGCTGTCAAAGCTTACCGCCGTCAATTCCCCCGCACAGTACGTTTTGCTGCTGGATGAGGTTTGGCGGCTGTCCGGCTCCGCAGTGAGCCATATGTCCTATCTGCCGGTGTCCCATGTGGACACGGCGGAGCTTAATCAGTTCGTGGTGCGGCTGGGCGATTACGCTCATTCGCTTACCAAGAAGGCGGTACGGGGCGGGGTAATAACAGAAGAGGATACGGGCGCCATAATACAGCTCAGGGATAGCTGCGCAAAGCTGGCGGAGGAATACGGCGATAAGTACGCAAGGGGCGAAGTGCCTGCGGAGGATATAGACGCCGACGGCTACTTTGCGGAAAGCAAGCCTGAGGACAGCGAGGGAATATCGGAGTTTCCCACACTGATATATGACGGTCCCTTCTCGGAAAGCAGCGAAAAGCTCCAGCCAAGGGGCCTGTCAGGCGGCGAGGTGACGATGGAGCAGGCGCAGACCGTAGCCAGTATAATTGCCGGCGTGACGTTCGGCGGGGGGCAGGAGACCGGCGGAAAGATACCCGCGTACCAGTTCAGTATCAGCAATGAGGACGGAACATGGGCGGAAGCGGCGGTGACCAGGCAGGGCGGCAAGCTGCTGTGGTATATGAGACCCTGCAAGGGAAATACCGAGGGAAAGCCTGACGGCGCCGAAGGTAAAAAATACGCCGATACGGCCATTAAAAAGCTGGAGGAGATGGGTTATCACAGCATGACGGCAACCTATGCCCAGTATTACGGCGGGGCGGCGCTTATCAACTGCGCGGCCACGCAGAACGGCGTCATATTATATAGCGACCTCATCAAGGTCTGGGTAGACCGGGAGACCAACGAGGTGAGGGGCGTTGACGCAAGAAACTATCTGTTCAGCCATACCGAAAGGGAGCTGCCTGAGGCCCGCGTCACTATGGCCGAGGCGGAGGGCTATCTCGCTCCCTCGTTGAAGGTGGCGGGGCGGCAGCTTGCGCTGATACCGATAACCCCCGAGACAGAGCGGCTGTGCTACGAGTTCAAATGTACCCTGGACAATGATTCCTATATAGTCTATATAGGCGTTGAGACAGGGGAAGAGGAACAGATATTCAGGATAATCGACAGCGAGGACGGACAGCTTGTCATATAGCGGCAAACTGTCAGAAAGCGGCTGAAAGCCGCCTTTTCGGAACGTCGGGGCCATTCTTATGTGAAATGGCCCTTTTGCAGGAAAAAAGATTGTAAAGCTTCTTTCAAAAATGCCCTGTCTGCCTTGACAAATCGCAAAAAAAGCCGTAATCTAAATGAACTACTTTTTGGCGGGAGAGCTACCATGGCGGCAAATACCGAAATAGCAGAGCTTATTCGCGGCGCGTTATGCCGTTTCCTGCAAGACGCCTGCGCCGCCGGGAGCGGCGTAAAGCTGGATATGGACAACCCTGCGGCGGAGGTATCCGCCCCATTGGGCTTTGATACCGGCTATACCGCCGAATTCTGGGCGGAAAGGCTTACCGGCCGGCTGAATGGACACGGGCCGTCGCTTTTGGGCGTGCCGCTGATAGAGAAAATAACCGCCGCAAAAGGCCATGTGGCGTTCCATATATCCATTCAGGCATACGACGCCATGACCCATCATATAATAGAAAGCTGCGGGCTGCCGGATATGCCGGATAAAAGCTGCGATGATGTATCCTACGCGCTTATAAAATCCCTTATGCTTGCGCGAAAAGGCGGGGAGGGCATACCGGATACGGCTTCAATAAAGAAAGCTCTGTGGCTCGGCATAAGCGCAGGAGGCTTTTCCGTGGCAAAGCGCGCCGCTGTGAACAGGCGCTGCGCAGCCGCCGTGCTTGGCATATTCGAAGGAATGAAATACGCGGAGAGGGACGCTCTTGCGCCGCGGCTGGGCTCCTTCGGGCAGTGCGCCGCAAGGCTTATTTGGATAAATTCCCTTCAGGAGGTATAAATATATGTTGATAAAAAGATTTGCACACTCATGCTTTTTGCTGCAAAGCGACGGCGGCACACGTATACTCACAGATCCCTGCGACCCGGAAACCGGGTATAAGGTAGGCCCCGTTGAGGCGGATTGCGTGACCGAGAGCCATCAGCATCACGACCACAACTATGCGGCGGCGGCAACGGGCAAGGACGTAAAGATCATATCGGCCCCCGGCGAGTATACCGTGGGGGATGTAAGGATAACCGGCATACCCTGCTGGCATGACGAAATGCAGGGCGCGAAGCGGGGCGGCAATATCATCTTCATATTCGAGATGGACGGATTGCGCCTTGCCCATATGGGCGACATAGGTCATATGCCGGATGAAGCTACCCTTAAAGCCATGGGCCATATAGACATACTGCTCATACCCATAGGCGGAATATACACGATAGACTATAAGCAGGCGCTGGAAATAGCCTACGCCATAAAGCCGAGGGTAGTCATACCCATGCACTACGCCGCCGACAAGCTGAACTTTGCGCTGGGCGAGCTCGCTCCGTTCCTTGAAAACGCAAAGAACTGCGCCATACACCGTATGCGCCAGAGCGAGGCGGTCATTACCAGGGAAAGCCTGGGCAGCAACAGGATAATAGTACTGGACTGCGCAGCATAGCATAATAAAGCCCCCGAAAGGGGGCTTTATTATGCCCGAAACTACATAACTGGCAGATTTTGTGCATTTTTGGCAATAACAAATAACCCTGATTGTGATAAAATCAATATTGTAAAATTTAAGTAAAATCAAAAGGTTGACATTGCCATGAATATGCGGTTTATAATTTTGGCAGGCAGGCAGGCAGGC
>CALCEX010000245.1 GCA_937900325.1 uncultured Clostridia bacterium
GCGGATACCGATATGGACGGCTATATAGGCTACGCGGATTACGGCGAGGGGGACGAGACTCTGGGCGTGCTGACGCATCTGGACGTCGTGCCCGAGGGCGAGGGCTGGAGCAGCGACCCCTATGCCGCAAACATAATCAACGGACAAATGATAGGCCGCGGCGTGCTGGATGATAAGGGCCCGGCCATAACCGCGGTATATGCCCTTGCCGCCATAAAGGCCGCCGGGCTGCCCTTCAAGCGCCGGGTGCGCCTTTTGTTCGGCTGCGACGAGGAAGTGGGCATGGGCTGCCTGAGACACTACATCGCCAACGAGAAGCTGCCCGACATGGCATTCTCGCCCGACGCCGAGTATCCCCTGGTAAACGCCGAAAAGAACATATTCCACGCCCGCTACGCCAAGAAGTACAACTCCGGGATAACGCTGCGTGCCGGCACCGTAATAAACGCCGTGCCCGGCAAGGCCGTGGCCACGGTACCCTGCTCTCCCGAGCGCGTTGAAAAGGCAATAAAAGGGAAGGAAGGGTTTGCCGTCGAGGCCATAGAGGGCGGGGCAAGGATCACCGCCACAGGCATAGCGGCTCACGCCTCAATGCCCGAAAACGGCAAAAACGCTATTCAGATGCTGCTGTGCATTATGACAAAGCTGGAGCTTCCCGAGGAGGACGGCCTTGCGGTAGAGAGCCTTTATAAAACCTTCGGCATGCAGGTACACGGCGAGAAGGTGGGCCTTGATTCCTCCGATGAATCCGGCAGGCTTACGCTGAACCTCGGCCTTATGGACTGGAACGAAAAGGGCTATGCCCTGAGCATAGATATCCGCGCCCCCATGTGTACCGGCCACGAAAAGCTGCTTGAGAAGCTTGACACGGCCTTCGATAAGCTGGGCGCGCACCGGGAATACGAGTCCTTCAGCCCCGGCTACTGCGTGCCTGAGGACAGCGAGCTTGTCAGCAAGCTTCTTTCGGCATACCGTGAGCGCACCGGGGATAATAACCCTCCAAAGCGCATAGGCGGCGGCACCTACGCGCGCCATTTGAAAAACGCCGTAGCCTTCGGGCCCGAGAGGGACGATCGTGAGAACCGCATACACATGGTGGATGAGGCGGCGCCGGTAGAGGATCTTATCGAGAACGCCAAGCTGGTGGCAGACGGCATAATGGCGCTGTGCTGTCAGTAATTTAGCGTATTATGGGCTGCCGAAGGCGGCAGCCCGTATTTTTTTCGCGTTTTAAGGGGGGAGAAAATATGAAACGCAAGGCCGCTGCGGAGCTCAGACGCTATGCGGTAATGACTCTGGGCTGCTTTATATACGCAGTATCCATAGCCATATTTCTTGATCCAAGGGGACTTGCCCCCGGAGGCGTTACCGGTATTGCCATAATGGTCAGCTACGCCACCAAGATACCGACCGGCACCCTGGTCCTGCTCATAAACATACCGCTCCTTGCCATAGGCGTATGGAAATTCGGCAGGCAGTTCCTGTGCTATACGGTGTTCTCTACGGTGCTGTCCTCCCTTATGATAAACGGACTTTCGGGCGTTGTAGTACCTACCGATGACCAGCTTCTCTGCGGCGTGGTGGGCGGCGCGCTGATGGGTCTCGGCATGGGCATGGTGTTTACCCAGGGCGGCACTACCGGCGGCTCGGATATAATCGTAAAGCTGCTGCGCACGAGGTTCCGCTATCTGAAAACCGGAATAATATTCGCCATAACGGATACGGTGATCGTCGCCTGCTCCGCGCTGGTGTTCAAAAACATCGAAAACGGCCTGTATGCCGGAATATCCCTGGCTGTACAGACCATAGTATTCGACCTTGTGCTCTACGGCCCCGATGAGGCCAAATCCCTGATGATAATAAGCGACGAGGCAAAAATGGTAGCCCGCCGGCTGATGGACGAGCTGGATGTGGGGGTGACCTACCTTAACGGAATAGGAGCATATTCAAACAGCGAAAAGCTGGTCATACTCTGCGCCATGCGAAAGCAGCTTTTCCCAAAGGCGCGTACCATAGTCAAAGAGGTCGATCCGGGCGCATTCATGATAGTATCCAGCGCAACCGAGATATTCGGCGAGGGGTTCAAGGATCACTTCGGCGAGGAAATATAAGCAAAGCAAAAAAGGAGCGGATGACCGCTCCTTTATTATTTTTTGGCTTATACCGCTTTTCTGCTGGCATCCACGAATTTCAGCACGTTGGCTATGCCTGAGAACTTCTGCACTTCGCCGTCCCTCTCGACTATAAGGGTGGGGGCCTGGCGGAGGCCGTAGTGCATGGCGAGCTCCGGGTGCTCCTCAGCGTCTATGACCTCATATGCGAGCCCTATGGAATTGAGCTGCTCCTTTGCCATGGCGCAGTTGGGGCAGGTCCTGGTGGTGAAGAGCTTTAAAACGCCGCAGCAGGGAGCCGCCTTCTCATCCTCCTTTTTCTTTGCGCCGGGCCAGGTGGAATGATGCTCCACATCGTATTCGCGGCGCTCGCGGTATTCCTGGCTCTTGCCGTCGTTCCAGTTCTGCACGGGGCGGTAGTAGCCGGTTATGCGGCTGTATACCTCGGCGGCCTTGCCGCAGTGGGGGCAGGTGAAGTGCTCGCCCGCGAGATAACCGTGGGTAGGGCATACGGAATATGTGGGGGACAGGGTGTAGTAGGGCAGCCTGTAATTATCCGCTATGGTCTTGACCAGCTTTGCGGCGGATTCCCAGCCGGGCAGCTTCTCGCCCAGGAAGGCGTGGAAAACCGTGCCGCTGGTGTAAAGGGTCTGAAGCTCGTCCTGAATATCCAGCGCGGCGAATATATCCTCAGAGAAGCTCACGGGCAGGTGGGAGCTGTTGGTGTAGTAGGGAGCGTCGCCGTTTTTGCCGCCGGCGGTGATTATGTCGGGATACCGCTTGCGGTCGTGCTTTGCAAGGCGGAAGGCGGTGGACTCGGCAGGGGTAGCCTCGAGATTATACAGCTCGTTGTCGTACATCTCCTGATAGTCGCTGAGCCGCTCACGCATATGGTTGAGCACGTCCTTTGCGAACTGCTGGGTCTTTGGGTCGGTCATGTCCGCCCGTATCCACCTGGCGTTGAGCCCCGCCTCGTTCATGCCCACAAGGCCTATGGTGGAGAAATGGTTGTCGAAGCTGCCCAGATACCGCCTGGTGTAGGGGTACAGGCCCTCGTTCATAAGGCGGGTGATTATCTGCCGCTTTATGTGAAGGCTGCGGGCAGAGATGTCCATCATCCTGTCCAGCCTTGCGTAAAAATCCGCCTCGTCGCTTGCAAGATAGGCTATGCGGGGCAGGTTTATGGTAACGACGCCCACCGAGCCGGTGGATTCGCCGCTGCCGAAAAAGCCGCCGCTCTTTTTGCGCAGCTCGCGCAGGTCAAGGCGGAGGCGGCAGCACATACTGCGCACATCCGATGGCTCCATATCGCTGTTTATATAATTGCTGAAGTAGGGAGTGCCGTATTTGGCGGTCATCTCAAACAGGAGCCGGTTGTTTTCCGTGGGGCTCCAGTCGAAGTCCCTCGTTATGGAATAGGTGGGTATCGGGTACTGGAAGCCGCGGCCGTTGGCGTCGCCCTCTATCATGGTCTCGATGAAGGCTTTGTTCACCATGTCCATTTCCTTCTTGCAGTCCTTATACTTAAAGGGCATTTCCTCGCCGCCGACTATGGCGTACTGCTCCGCAAGGTCCGCCGGTACCGTCCAGTCAAGGGTTATGTTGCTGAAGGGGGCCTGAGTGCCCCAGCGGCTTGGGGTGTTCACGCCGTAAATAAAGGATTCGATGCACTTTTTCACCGCGTCGTAGGGCATATTGTCCGCCTTTACGAAGGGGGCAAGGTAGGTATCGAAGGAGGAGAAGGCCTGCGCCCCCGCCCATTCGTTCTGCATTATGCCAAGGAAGTTCACCATCTGGTTGCAGAGGGAGGCCAGATGCTTTGCGGGCTTGCTGGTGATCTTGCCGGTGACGCCCCCAAGACCATCCTTTATGAGCTGACGGAGGGACCAGCCCGCGCAGTAGCCGGTGAGCATGGAGAGATCGTGAATGTGTATATCGGCGTTGCGGTGGGCGTTGGCTATCTCCTCATCGTATATCTCGGAAAGCCAGTAGTTGGCGGTGATAGCGCCGCTGTTGGAGAGTATAAGCCCGCCGACGGAGTAGGTCACGGTAGAGTTCTCCTTTACGCGCCAGTCTGTGACGTTTACGTAATTGTTCACCGTCTCTCTGTAATCCAGTATGGTGGACTTCATGTTGCGCAGCTTTTCCCGCTGCTTGCGGTAGAGTATGTAAGCCTTTGCCACATCGGCATAGCCCGCCTGGCTCAGGACCTCCTCCACGCTGTCCTGTATGTCCTCAACGGCGATAAGGCCGTCCTTTATCTTGGGCTCAAAGTCCGCGGTGACCTTGAGCGCAAGCAGGTCTATAATGCTGTTGTTGTACTGCCTTTCCGTGGCCTCAAAGGCCTTTATTATGGCCTCGCTTATCTTTCTGATATCGAATTCCGCAATGGAATTATCCCTTTTTACAACGCGGTACATAATGATCCTCCTCCCGACAAATCCTGGTGTATCTATCTTATGGGCGCAATAAAAGGCCCGGTCCGGATGCTTTATGGCGAAAATTGCCAAGAATAGCCCCCTCTTGGGCCTTGAGTATACCATATATTGTGCCTGCCTGGCAATAGCAAAAACTACATATTGTGTTTCCCTATGAGAGAAAGAGACTATTCCACCCCTCTCAGCTCCGCATTGGGGAGATATTCCCTCGCGGCTGAAAGCAGCGCGTGCAGCTCCTCATCCGAGGGCCGTGAGCAGCCGCCTTTCAGTATGTCGCCGGAATCCCGGTAGGCCTGAATAAAGTAGCCCCTTGCGCCCCGGATCTCCTTCGCTATGGCGCGGATATCGTCGGGGGTGTGGAATTCCCGTATTACCGTCGTGCGGAATTCGTAGTCTATTCCGGCGGACATGACGATCCCTATGCTTTCCCGGATGGGCGCCGTATCGTAGCCGGGTATGCCGCAGGTCCTGGGGTATTTTTCATAGCTGTTCTTTATATCCATGGCTATCATGTCCGCCAATCCCGCGTCTATTATCCGCTTTACGGTCTTAGGGCGGCTGCCGTTGGTATCCAGCTTGACGAGATAGCCCAGCTCCTTTATCCTTGCCATAAGCGTCTCAAGGCCGAAGGCCAGCGTGGGCTCGCCGCCGGTTATGCATACCCCCTCGAGTATGCCCTTCCGCTTTTTGAGCAGGGCGAAAAGTTCCTCCTCCGGGATGTGCTCGCCCTCATCGGGCCTTAGCACAAGGCTGCCGTTATGGCAGAAGGGGCAGCGGAAATTGCAGCCCCCTGTGAACACGGTGCAGGCTACCTTGCCGGGGTAATCCAGAAGCGTCAGCTTTTGCAGGCCGTGTATGAGCATTACTTACCAAGCCCCCGCTGGGCTATGAGGTCATCCAGCAGCCTGGCCGCATCCATTACAAGGCGGGTGCAGGGCCGCTCCGCATAATATGCGTCGGTACGCTCCATGGGCTGCTGCGCCTTCTTGCAGAAGGCCAGAAGATCGCGGCACATGAGGCTCTGATTTTCCTCTTTGAACTGCTCCGCAAGCTTTCGGATAGCCGCATAGTGGGCCGCCTTTTCGGTAGTGGCCTGTGGGTCGGTGTAGCCGTAGAGCATATCCGCGACCATGAACATTCCGGTTACCGCGCCGCAGGTGTCCCGCATACCGCCCATGCCGGCGCCGAAGCCGGAGGCCAGCTTTATTGCCGTCTCAAAGTCGATGCCGGTAACGTCGCAAAACGCGGCGAATACCGACTGCGCGCAGTTGTAGCCCTGCCTGAAAAGCTCGTGCGCCTTTTCCTCGTGGTTTATCATAACGGTTCTCCTTTGCGTGTTTTCTGTGTGAGGCGTATCCTATCTAATATTAGCGCGGCGCGCTGTATTTTTCAAGGAGCGCATACGGCTGAGAACCGAAAATACGCAGAAGCATATTATATTCATGACGACTACGCTGGGCCCTGTGGGGGTCGATAAGGCGAAGCTTATGATTATGCCGGCCGCGAAGCAGAGGGCGGACAGCAGCCCCGAGCATATTACGACGCCTTTGAAGGTTTTGCAGAGCCGCATGGAGGTAAGCGGCGGGAAAATTATAAGGCTGGATATGAGCAGCGCCCCCATCATGCGCATTCCGAGCACAATGGTGACCGCCGTAAGGCAGGCTAAAAGAGTATTGTAAAAACCGACGTTGACTCCTGTCGCCCGGGCGAAGTCCTCGTCAAAGGTCACGGCGAACATACGGCAGTAGAACAGCACGAACAGCGTCAGCACGCAGGCGGAGAGTATTATGCTCAGCGTCACGTCGCCGCCGCTCATGGTCAGTATGCTTCCGAAAAGAAAATTCATAATGTCGGTATTCATGCCGGAGGTCACGGATATGACAAGGACGCCCAGCGCCATGGAGCCGGTGGATATGAGGGCTATGACCGCATCGCCCTTTATGGCTGCGGAGCTGCTCAGGCGCAGCAGCAATATGGCCGCCGCGACGACAACGGGTATTGCCACGCCCAGCTCGGACGCGCCCAATACCGACGCTACCGCCAGCGCCCCGAAGCCCACATGGGACAGGCCATCGCCTATCATGGAATATCGCTTTAAAACCAGGCTGACACCAAGGAGCGCCGAGCACAGGGACACGAGCAGCCCCACGATGAGCGCCCGCATCATGAATGTATAAGAAAACATATTCTCCAAATACGCCATATGCTACCTCCCAAGAAACGCCCGGCCCAGCGGGCTGCTGCGGTATTGTTCGGCGGTAGCCCAATAGGGGCCGCCGGAGCTCAGATGCAGTATGTGCTGCCCATCCCGGACCGCCGCGGCTATGTCGTGCGATACCATTATCACGGTTATGCCGTCATGGTGGTTTATATCCTTTATAAGCCGGTACATCTCCATGGTCACCAGCGGATCAAGACCCGTGGTGGGCTCGTCGAGAAGGATGAGCTTCCTCGTGGCGCACAGCGCCCGCGCCAGCAGCGCGCGCCGCTGCTGCCCGCCGGAAAGCTCCCTGTAACAGCTTTTTTTGAGGGCTGTAATGCCGAGCCGGTCCATCATGGCCTCGGCCCTTTCCCGGTGGTCCTTCGTATAGAAGGGATGCATGCCGAGGCTGTTGAGGCAGCCGGACAGCACCACCTCGTATACGCTTGCGGGAAAGTCCCGCTGTATGTCGGTCTGCTGGGGAAGGTAGCCGATCTCGTTTATCCTGAGCCCGGAGCCCATGGTCACGCTGCCCTCGCAGGGCTTTATAAAGCCTAAAAGCCCCTTTACGAGGGTGCTCTTGCCCGCGCCGTTTTCGCCTACTATGCAGAGATAGTCCCCCGGCTCCACCGTAAAGTTAAGGTTTGATACCACCCTTCGCCCGTCATAGGCGAAGGCGGCGTTATTGCAGCTTAAAAGTGCCATATCAGTTCAGTGCCTCCCGGAGATTCTGAAGGTTTCCCTCCATGAGTGATATGTAGGTCGCCCCGGACCGGAATTCATCCCTTGTAAGGTTGTGGCAGGAAGTGAAGGTGAGCACCTTCGCCCCGGTAGACTCCGCCACGGCGCGCGCTATGTTGCCATTTGAAAGCTCCGTCTTGAATACCACGGGGATGTTTTCCTCCCGGACACGGTCTATCAAAAACGCTACGGTCTTGGGGCTGGCCTCGCTCTCGGCGGAGCAGCCCGGAAACGCGGCGTAGTATTTGAGGCCGAATTCCTCTGTAAAGTACCTTACCGGGAACCTGTCGGCGAACACCAGCGTTCTGCGCTTGCCGCTATCCACTACCTCCCGGAATTCATCGTCCAGCCTCTCCAGCTCCTTCTCATAGCTCTCCGCGTTGGCTGCGAATCTGTCTGCATCCGCCGGGCATATCCGGGATAATTTATCGCATATGGCCCGGACTATCAGCACCGCGTTTTTTGGCGACGTCCATACGTGCTCGTCGTACTCCGCGTGATCCTCGTGGCTGTGCTGGGCGTCTCCGTCGTGATCATGGGAATGGCCGCGCTCCGGCTCCATTCCCTCCACACGCTCCTCCTCCAGCGGCTCCACCACATCCAGCATCGCGATGGCCTTATCCGGATCGAGCTCGAGGTTCTGTATCATCTGGGTGGCCCATTCCTCGTTTTCGCCGCCGGCGTAGATGAACAGGCTGCATTCCTGTATGGCTATTATGTCCGCGGGTGTGGGCTCGTAGCTGTGTGCATCGCTGCCGGGGGGAAGGAGCAGAGTCAAATTCGCGTCTCCCGCTACGGCCCGGGCGAAATCATAGGCGGGAAAATTGGCCGCCACTATGGTCAGGCCGCCGTTATCCGATCGCTCACTTCGGGAAGCTGCGCAGCCGGAAAGAGCCGCCAGCATGGCCAAAGCAAGCATAAGGCAAAAAAGCCTCTTGATATTTATCATTGCCGATCTCCAGCCTCCTTTTTGATGCATTCGGCGCATAGGCCGTAAAGCACGGTCTGCCGCATATCGAGGGCAAAGCCGTGATCCGCCGCCATATGGCGGGCAACCTCGCCAAGCCTGCCGCAGTCCAGATGTATGAGCCTGCCGCAGCCGTTGCACTTTAAGTGGAAGTGGCTGCGGCATTCCGGCGAAATATGTGAGTATTGATATAATATGTGCTTGCCGTCGTGGAATTTCCGAAGCTCGCCCGTCTCCGTCATTTTTGCAAGCTGCCTGTATACCGTGCTTTTTCCCGCTCCCTCGGGGCATACCGCCTCTATTATCTCGTCAGAGGTATATTGCTCCTTTGCGCCGCGCTCGAAGAAGTCGCAAAGGCTCTTATATTGTATGGTCTTGTACAAAAAAATCCCTCCGAATATGAGAGTCGGTCTCATATTACAGAGGGAAGCGGAAAATGTCAATAGAAAATTATTCGCCTACATGCTCCAGCACCTTGTCTATCGCCCCCGCCCAGGATTCCTTGGCGTTGCTGCCCACTATGGAGGAACACAGCACTTTGCCGGCGCCGTCAACGAATATCGTAGTGGGTATGGCGTATATTTCGCTTACGAAGGAATCGATCATGCTGTCGTTGATGAGAAGATGGGTATAGTCCGCCTTTGTCTGCTCTATGATGTCCTTTGCGGCCTTGCCCTCGTCGCTGTCCGCCTTGCGGGCGTCGCTTATTATGCCGAGTATCTGGAAGTCCTTATCGGCGTACTCCCGGGAAAGCTCTCCGAGATCCGGCATCTCCATTATGCAGGGGGAGCAGAAGGTCCCCCATACGTTTATCATGGTGACCCTGGCCCTGGCGAAAAAATCCTTGCTGTCAACCGAATTGCCCTCGAGATCTTCACCGGCGAACTCCAGCACCCTGCCGTCTTCCTTGAAGTTGACCTGTATATCGGGATATATTATGTGTCCCTCCATATCCTCCGCCGTGCCTTCGCCCCAGGTGAAGCCGCCGTCAACGGCAGGCTCCGAAGCGTCAGGCCTGGACGCCTCCTGTCCGTCGGATGCTGCGTCGGAGGGCTGCTCCGGCGCGCCTGCGCAGCCGAAGAGCAGCAGGGCGCACATCATAACTGATATTATTACTGTAAGCTTTCTCATTAAATTTCCGAAGTTCCTTTCGCTTTGTGCTGGTATAATAATAATCGAAAATCCTGATTTTGTCAGCGGAGCGGCGCCGCATTTTACGGATTGTACATATTTGGCGGCGGAGCCGGGCCGGGGAGCCGCGGGCATTGTGTATTTTTTGTGTAATCCATTGACATTAAAAAACAGTCTCCTTATAATAAATCACTGTTAGCTTGCTAACTTTTTAAAAACGCATGAGCAGAAGGAGGAAAAATGGAAAATTACAGTCCCTGCGCGGATATAAAATCGGCGAGCCATGCGATACGGCGCAGATTTGAGTCTCTTGAAATAGGCAAGCCCTCGGGGCTCACCCCGAGCCAGTGCAGGATAATGGGCTTTATAATGGAAAACGGCGACAGGGCAGTATATCAGAAGGATATAGAGGCGGAGTTCAACATACGAAGGAGCACCGCGACGCGGCTGCTGCAGGCGATGGAGCATAAGGATCTCATAATGCGGGAGCCGGAGGAGAACGACGGCAGGCTGAAGCGCATACGCCTCACAGAGAAAGCGATGGAAAGAAGCCGGGAGGTGCTGGACCGCATAAGCCGCATAGAGAGGCAGCTTGCAGAGGGCATAACGGCCGAGGAGATGAAAACGCTCCACAGCGTGTGCCAGCGCATACGCCAGAACGCCGAAAGAACAGGAGGGGATAAACAGATATGATAGTAAAGACCCTTTCAAAATGTATGAGGGAATACAAAAGGGAATCCATACTTACGCCGGTATATATGGCGGGTGAAGTTTTCATGGAGGTGGCTATAACCTACGTGCTCTCGCTGCTCATAGACAGGGGCATAACCCCGGGCAACATGGGGGAGATACTGCGCATAGGCGGGCTGCTGATCCTGTGCGCGCTGGTATCCCTCGCCTTCGGCGTGCTGTCAGGCCGCAGCGCGGCCATAGCCTCCACCGGCTTTGCAAAGAACATAAGGCAGGATATGTACTACAACATACAGACCTTTTCCTTTGCGAATATAGATAAATTCTCCACCGCCAGCCTTATAACGAGGCTGACCACCGATGTGACCAGGATGCAGCAGGCATACATGATGCTCATACGCATAGCCATACGAAGCCCGCTGATGCTGATATTCTCATTGATAATGTCATTCAGGATAAACGCTCGTATAGCAACGGTGTTCCTGTGCGCCGTGCCGGTGCTGGGCCTGGGCATATATATAATGATGTCCAAGGCGCACCCGATATACGAGCGGGTGTTCAAAACATATGACAGGCTCAACCGGGTAGTTCAGGAAAACCTCCGCGGCATAAGGGTGGTTAAGGCCTTCGTGCGGGAGGATCACGAGATGGAAAAGTTCGGAAAGGTCTCCGACACCATTTACCGGGATTTCTCAAGGGCGGAGAAGATAACCACGTTCGGCTCGCCGCTCATGCAGACCGCGGTGTATACCTGCATACTGCTTGCAAGCTGGCTGGGCGCACACATGATCGCGGCGGGCAGCATGACCACCGGCCAGCTCATGAGCGTGCTGACCTATGCCATGAGCATACTCACAAGCCTTATGATGCTTTCCATGGTGCTGATGATGCTCATCATCTCCCGGGCCTCCGCCGAGCGCATATGCGAGGTGCTCAACCAGAAGGCGGACATAATCAACGAGCCCGGCGCGGAAACCAAAATACCCGACGGCAGCGTGGACTTTGACGGGGTATCCTTCAGCTATGGCGGCAAGGGCGGCAGGAGCTGCCTTGAAAATATCGACCTTCACATAAAAAGCGGCGAGACCGTAGGAATTATCGGCGGCACCGGAAGCGGCAAGTCCACCCTCGTGCAGCTTATACCCCGGCTTTACGACACCACGGAGGGCTGCGTCAGGGTAGGCGGAAGGGACGTTCGGGAGTACGACATAGAGGCGCTGAGAAACGCCGTATCCATGGTGCTGCAAAAGAACGAGTTGTTCTCGGGCACGGTCGCCGAAAACCTCCGCTGGGGCAATGAGAACGCCACAATGGAGGAAATGCGCCACGCGGCTAAGGTGGCCCAGGCGGACGGCTTCATAACGGCAATGCCCGAGGGATATGATTCCTATATAGAGCAGGGCGGCTCAAACGTTTCCGGCGGCCAGAAGCAGAGGCTGTGCATAGCCAGGGCGCTGCTGAAGAACCCCAGGATACTCATACTGGACGATTCCACCAGCGCCGTGGATACAGCCACAGACAGGGCCATAAGGGATGCTTTCAGGAGCGAGATGCCTGACGTGACAAAGATAATCATTGCTCAGCGCATATCCTCCGTGCAGGATGCGGACAGGATAATAGTGATGGACAACGGCCATATAACGGATTTCGGCACCCACGACGAGCTGCTGGAACGGTGCTGCATTTACCGCGAGGTGTACGAATCCCAGCAGAAGGGAGGAGGCGATTTTGATGAGCAGTAAGGAAAAGGCGACAAAGGGCGCGGAGATAAATACCGATACGGAAATGAAGGATAAAAAGGCCCGCAGGCGCAGGCACAGAGCCGCCCTGCAGCAGGAGGACGGCCCCGGGCCGAGGCGGCCGCTCAACGCACAGGACCTGAAGAATCTGGGCGAAAACAGCAAAAAGACCATAAAGCGCCTTTTGGCATTGTTCAGGCCGTATAGATGGCACATGGCGGCGGTGTTTATAGGCATAACCATAAGCGCCCTGGCGAGCATAAAGGGCAGTATGTTCACAAAGACCCTTATAGACGACTATATAGAGCCGCTGACAGGTCAGAGCAGCCCGGAATTTTCCGGCCTGCTAAAGGCCATAGTCGCAATGGCCTTAGTGTATCTTGCGGGTACACTCTTCACGTTCGCTTCAAACAGGATAATGGTCACGGTATCCCAGGGCATACAGAAGAACGTGCGCGACGATCTGTTCGACCATATGCAGACCCTGCCCATAGGCTACTTTGACCGCAACGCCTACGGCGACATAATGAGCAGATACACAAACGACATAGATACGCTGGAGATGATGATTTCACAGAGCATACCCAACATGATAAACTCTGCTATCACCATAACGGGCGTGCTTTGCGCAATGCTGGTGGTGAGCCCGCTGCTCACCCTTGCGACGCTGCTCACCATGTATCCCATGCTCAAGATAACCGCCCGGGTAGCGGGCAGCAGCGCAAAGTTCTTCACCCTCCAGCAGGAGGCGCTGGGCGATACCAACGGCTACATAGAGGAAATGATAAACGGCCAGAAGGTGGTCAACGTATTCTGCCATGAGGAACAGAGCAAGAAGGAATTTGACGAGCTGAATGAGGAGCTGCGCTTCAACTCCTCCGCCGCCAACCAGTTTACGAATGTGATAGGCCCGATAAACAACAACCTCGGCT
Source organism: uncultured Clostridia bacterium (assembly GCA_937900325.1). Taxonomy (GTDB): domain Bacteria; phylum Bacillota; class Clostridia; order Christensenellales; family CAG-138; genus SFEL01. Next base: position 12,950 of record CALCEX010000245.1, read on the forward strand.
ACTTCCAGTATGTGCTGCTGGCGGTCATCGGCGGAATGATGGCCATAGGCGGCGTGGGCGGCATGACGCTGGGCGGCATAGCCTCCTTCCTCCAGCTTTCCAAGAGCTTCAATATGCCTGTGAATCAGGTTTCACAGCAGCTCAACTCCATAGTCATGGCACTGGCGGGAGCGGAGCGCATATTCGCCATGATGGACGAAAAGAGCGAGGAGGACGAGGGCAAGGTGACGCTGGTCAACGCCAGGTACGTAGACGGCGCGCTGACGGAGGCGCCTGATTACACGGGAAGCTGGGCATGGAAAAAGCCCACAGGCGAGCTTACCGAGGTAAGGGGCGATGTTCGCCTCAAGGATGTGGACTTCGGCTACACTCCGGATAAGATAGTCCTTCACGATGTGAGCCTGTTCGCAAAGCCCGGACAGAAGATAGCCTTCGTTGGCGCTACCGGCGCGGGCAAGACCACCATAACCAACCTTATAAACCGCTTCTACGACATACAGAAGGGCGAGATAACCTACGACGGCATCAACGTCAAGGATATAAAGAAGGCGGATCTCCGCCACAGCCTCGGCATGGTACTGCAGGAGGTAAACCTGTTTACCGGCACCGTTCGGGAGAACATACGCTACGGCAAGCTGGACGCTACCGACGAGGAAGTTGAGGCCGCAGCAAGGCTTGCCAACGCTCACGATTTCATAATGCGGCTGCCCAAGGGCTACGATACGATGCTGGAGGGAGACGGCAGCGGACTTTCACAGGGCCAGCGGCAGCTCCTCTCCATAGCCCGCGCCGCCTGCGAGAACGCCCCCGTAATGATACTGGACGAGGCCACCAGCTCCATCGATACCAGAACCGAGGCAATAGTCCAGAACGGCATGGATAAGCTCATGGCTAACAGGACGGTATTCGTAATAGCCCACAGGCTCTCCACCGTTCAGAACGCCAATGCCATAATGGTGCTGGATCAGGGACGTATAATAGAGCGGGGAGACCACGACGAGCTCATGGCCCAGAAGGGCAAATATTACACCCTTTATACCGGAATGCTTGCATAAGGAGAAAAAATGAAAAAATTCACGCTCTGGATAAAGAAACATAAAAAGCTGGTGATATTCCTCTGCATAGCTCTGATAATAGCCGCAGCCGCGCTGACGATACGGCAAAAGGCCCGGTCCGCCGTGGCTCAGCTTGCGGAGCTTACCGAGGAGACGGCAGTAGTGGAAAGGCGCAGCATACAGAGCAGCGTCTCTTCCACCGGCACCATAATAAGCGATAAAACGCGGTCTATCACCGCCGCCCTCACGGGGCTGGAGGTGCTGAGCGTGGATGTAGAGATGGGCGACGTGGTGCAGGAGGGCGACACCATATGCACCTTTGATACATCAAAGCTGGAGGAAAACCTCGAGGACGCGGAAAAGTCGCTCTCCGCCGCCAAAACCCAGACCGACGTCACCGTGAACAACGCAAAAAGGGCGCTGGAGCAGGCCGTAGAGACGCAGAACTACCAGATAGAATCCGCAGCAAGGAACGTGATCTCCGCCGGGGAGGCCTATAACAGCGCAAGGGAGGCCTACGATAAGGCGCAGAGCAATGCCGATGAGGCTTACTCGGAGATGCAGCGGGCTAAGCAGGAGCTGGATTCCATACCTGAAAACCCGGAGGGCAGCAGCGAGTACGCCGCATATCAGAGCGCCAAGGCCGATTACGATGCAAAGCTTGCGGCATATAACGAATATATCGCGGCGGGCAGCGGCACGGAGGAGGAAAAGCAGAGGCTTTTTGATGAAGCGAATAATGCGGCGGCAGCCCTTTCGTCGGCGGAGACCGCATTGAACGCATTGAATCTCGACCAAAGGCGCGCCGCGGCGGAGACCGCTTACAGGGCGGCAAAGAGCGCCTATGATTCGCTGGATTCAGGTATGTCCAATCTTGATTCCGCCCTGCGCAGCGCCAAAACAGCGCTGGACAACGCGCAGGCGACCTATGAATACACCGTGGCGTCCCAGCAGAGCCAGTATGAGGGCAGCAGGGATAACCTCAGATCCGCCAAGGCGAGCGCGGGCGTAGCGACCCAGCAGCAGGAAAACGCCGTGGATACCTATCAGGACCAGATAGAAAAGGGTACTCTCAAGGCCGGAATTTCCGGCACCGTGACCGCCGTAAACGTAAAGCAGGGGGATACCTACGCCGGGGGCGTGATAGCTACGATACAGGATTGCAGCGAATTCTTGGTATCCGCAGAGATTGACGAATACGATATAGCTGACGTCAAGCTTGGCATGAAGGCGGTGTTCAAGACCGACGCCACCCGCGACGAACAGCTTCAGGGCGAGGTGATATTCATCTCCCCCACCCCCACGCAGGGCAGCAACGTCACCTATCAGGTGAAAATAAAGATAAGCAGTCCCGCGGACAGGCTGCGCCTGGGCATGAACGCCAAGCTGAACATAATACTCAGCGAGACGGCCGACGTGCTTACCGTTCCCTACGACGCGGTGCAGCAGGATGAAAACGGCAACGACGTGGTATATGTAGTTACCAAAACGGAATCCGGAGGGTTCACAAAGACCGCCGTGCCCGTTACGGTAGGCGCGGAGGGGGATTACTATGTGGAGGTTACCGGCGACATACGGGAGGGTATGGAAGTATCAATGCCCTCGGATACGAAGTTTGACTTTTCGCAGATGGTGGTAATGGGCGGCTGATATGAGTGACAACAAAGAACGCAGGCTCATAATCGACCTGAAGGGCATAAAGAAACGCTTCTTTGAGGGGACCGCAAACGAGATAGAGGTGCTTCACGGCATAGATCTGTAGGTATACGAAGGGGAATTCGTATCCATAGTGGGCGCGTCCGGCTCCGGCAAGTCTACATTGATGAACATAATAGGCGTGCTGGACAGGGCAAGCGAAGGAACCTATCTGCTGGACGGAATGAACATAAACGAGGCGGACGACGACGAGCTTTCGCATATACGCAACAAAAAGATAGGCTTCGTGTTCCAGACCTACAACCTTATCCCTCGCACCAGCGCGCTCAAGAACGTGGAGAGACCCATGCTTTACGCGAAGGTGCCGGGAGCCGAGCGCACGGAGCGCGCAAAGGAGCTTTTAAAGCTTGTAGGCATGGAAAACCGCATGAAGCATAACCCCGACGAGCTTTCGGGCGGGCAGAAGCAGAGGGTAGCCATAGCCCGGGCCATGGCCAACCATCCCGCCATACTCCTGGCCGATGAGCCGACAGGAGCTCTGGACAGCAAGACGGGAAGGCTGATAATGGACATATTCCATAAGCTCAACCGCGAGCAGGGCATGACGATAGTGCTCATCACCCATTCCGAGAGCCTCGCCGAGGAAACGGGGCGCATATTTACCCTTATGGACGGCGAGATAACAGGCGAAAGGAGGGGCGCGCTTGCTGATAATTGAAAACATAATGCTGGCGCTCAACGGCCTTCGCAGCAACAAGATGCGAACCTTTCTCACCATGCTGGGCATAATCATAGGCATAGGCGCCGTGATAACCATAATGACGCTGGGCCAGTCCGTGACCAATAAATTCACCGATTCGATGCAGTCCCTCGGCGCGAGCAACGTTACAGTAATGATACAGCAAAAGGCGGACGAGGATGAGGAAGAGGACACGGCGGGGCAGGGCATGATGTTCATGGCTGGCGAGGATCAAAAGACCCCCGCGGAAAAGGACTACATCACCGACGAAATGCTTTCCTCCCTTCGGGAAAACTACGGCGACGAGGTGCTTGGCATTGCCCTGAGCGAATCCGTGGGTACGGGCAGGGCGGAAAAGGGCAAGCTTTACGCCAATGTCACGGTAACGGGCATAAACGGAGATTACTTTCTTTCAAACGCCCCGACGATGCTTTCCGGGCGAATGCTCACCGCAGAGGAGCTTGCGGGGGAACGCAGGATAGCGGTGGTTTCAGATAAGCTGGTAAGCAATCTTTTCGGCGGCAGGAACGAAAACGCGGTAGGGGAAACGCTGGAGGTCACGCTCGGCGGCAGCTTTTACGAATACGTCATCGTGGGCGTATACCAGTATGAGCAGAGCGTATATACCATGAGCTTCGGCGCGGAAAAGGACCTGAACACCAATGTGTATATACCGATAGGCACAGCCCAGGCCGAGACCCATTCCACAGCCGGCTATACCATGGCTACCGTAATATCCGCCCCGGGGGTGGATTCCACCACCTTCGCAAGCCGGGTAGAGCGTTATCTCAACGCCTATTACCGCACCAACCGTGATTTCAAGGTAAGCGCCTTCAGCATGGAGAGCATGGTATCGGAGTTCGCCTCAGTGCTGGGCACAATACAGACCGCCATATCCGTCATAGCGGGCATATCGCTGCTGGTGGGCGGCATAGGCGTTATGAACATAATGCTGGTATCCATAACCGAGCGCACCCGCGAAATAGGCACCTGCAAGGCTCTGGGCGCTACCAACGCGAGCATCCGGCTGCAATTCATAATAGAGGCGGTGATAATATGCCTCATAGGCGGCGCGATAGGCGTGGCGCTGGGCATAGCCGCGGGCAGCATAGCCAGCAACGCGCTGGGCTTCCCCGCCAGAGCCAGCATAGAGAGCATACTTATCGCCCTGGGCTTCTCCATGACCATAGGAGTATTCTTTGGCTACTACCCCGCCAACAAGGCGGCTAAGATGGACCCGATAAATGCGTTGAGATATGAATAAAAATACCGAAGAAGCGGCCGAAGGCCGCTTCTTCAAAAGTTTATTTCGGTTTATTCCGGCTTGTATTGCGGCTTGCGGTCAGTCGGCGTAATTATCAAAGTAGCCCTGCACCAGAACTATGGGGGTGCCCTTGTCGCCGGAGCCGGAGGTCAGGTCGCACAGTGAGCCAAGAAGGTCTGTAAGCCTGCGCGGGGTGGTGCCCTGGGTGGCCATGCTGCCCTTCAGGTCGGCGTCCTTACTGCGTATGGCGGACTCTATTGCGGCGCGGAGCTCCTCGCCCCTGAGGTCGGCAAAGTCGTTATCCGCAAGGTACTTGAGCTTCAGCTCGTTGGGCAGGCCGTTAAGGCCTTCGGTGAAGCCGGGGGATACCACGGGATCGGCCAGCTCCCATATTTTGCCGACGGGATCCTTAAAGGCGCCGTCTCCGTATACCATAGCCTCGATGTTTTTGCCGGTGGCTGCGCAAAGGCGCGCGCTGACAGCATCGGCAACCTCCTGGGCGTTGTTGGGGAAGAGCTTTACCACGTCCTCGGTGGCCTTGTTTGAGCCGAGAAGGCCGTATTTTTCGTTGTAGCCGCTGCCGTTGACAGGGGCGTTGAGTATATCGCAGAGTGTCAGGCATACATCCGCGCCCGCCGCCAGTATGCGGCGCTGTGTACGGAAGCGGGTGTGGGTATCGCAGCAGAGCACCTTATCGGAATAGGAGAGTATGGCCTCGGGGCGGTTGGCAAGTATTATTTCCGCCTCGGCGCCTTCTTCCTCGATGATCTGGGTGTAGTAGCTGATATAGTCCACGCCGGTGAAGGGATGGAGAGAAGCGCCGAAGTGCTCGCGGAACTGTGCAGCGGTCAGTACGTCCTTATAGGGGTCTATCCCGCTGTCGTCCAGCGCGTCAAGATCCACAAGATGATTGCCTACCTCGTCGGAGGGGTAGCTGAGCTGCATCACTATCTTACTGGCTCCCCGGGCGATGCCGCGGAGGCAGATGGCGAACCTGTTGCGGCTGAGTATTGGGAATACCAGGCCTACGGTATTGCCGCCAAGCTTGCGGCGAACATCCTCGGCGATAGCGTCTATCGTGGCATAGTTGCCTGCGGCGCGGGCGACGACCGCCTCGGTCACAGCTACCACATCACGGTCCTTGAGGGTAAAGCCCTGCTCTTTCGAGGCGGCGAGCACACAGTCGCATACGATGGATACGATATCGTCGCCCTGCCGGATGATAGGGGCCTTGATGCCGCGGGAAATGGTTGCCATATGTAGATCCTCCTGAAAAATTATTAGCGCAAAAGCACTATCATAATATCATAACTCATCGGAGGTGTGAAATACGGTTTGGTTAGATAAACATAAGCGTAGGTTTTGGCAAGGCGAAAGACTATAACCAAATTTAAGTATAAATATCCTTTATTTTGTAAACAAATACAGACAAGGGAGTTCTTCCCGTTGAAAACACGGGCCGGAGCATTTAAAATAAAACCTATATGAAGCGAAGCGATCGAGGAGACGTCATGTCAGATATTATAAGGCGGATACAGAAGAAATTCAGGCGGGCCGGACACGGCAAAACAAAAATAGCGAGCGGCAAAGGCGGCGCGAAAAAGCTGATAACGCCAAATAAAAGACCCAACGGCCATACGCCGTGGGACAGGCTGCTTGCAGCTGAGCCGCGGGTAAAGGTGACGGTCATGAGCACTGCGGCGCTCCTTCTTGCGGGAGCCGCCATAGGCGCGACGTTTGCGATACGCGGCTGCTCAAGCCAGGACAAGGCAAAGATGGCCTATGCCGTTGAGGAGGCCGAAAATGGCATAATCAGCATACTGCACATCGAGCCTACGCCTACCCCGTCGCCCACGCCGGAGCCTACGCCTACGCCCGAGCCTACGCTGCACAGGGGAGTGACGAGCGAGCGGGTGATTTCGCTCCAGGAGCGGCTGATGGAGCTGGGCTATATGGATTCCGATACGCCGACGGACTTCTTCGGCCCTGCCACGGAGCATGGCGTGGAGCTGTTCCAGCGGCAGGTGAACTTCACCGAGACCCTTGGCATAAAGCTGGATATGGACGGCTGGGCGGGAGAACAGACGCTGTCCATACTGATGAGCGACAGCGCGCCCAAGTATTGCGTAAAGGAAGGAATGGAAGGCGAGGACGTATCCCAGATGCAGAAGCAGCTGGTGGATATGGGATACATGAGCAAGACCACCGGCTACTATGGCGACGAGACAAAGGCCGCCATGAAGGATTTCCAGAGCAGGAACGGGCTGAGCGCGGACGGCCTGGCGGGGGAAAAGACCTATGAGATGCTTTATTCCCCCAAGGCCAAGGAAAGCCCCAAAAAGGCGGCGCAGAAAAAGACCAAGGCCAACATAAACAAGATGATAGAGGTGGCGAAAAGCAAGCTGGGCTGCAAGTACATACTGGGCAACACCGGCCCCAAAAGCTTCGATTGCAGCGGCCTGGTATACTACTGTCTGAAGCAGGCGGGAAGCAACAGGCGAAGGCTTACCGCCGCTGGCTATTCGCAGGTTGACGACTGGGAGAAGATAACTGATATAAACAAGCTCAAAAAGGGAGACCTTATCTGCTTTTACAGCGACAATTTCTCCAAGATAGGCCACATAGGTATAGTGATATCCTCCAGCATGATGATAGACGCCTCCAGCGCCAACGGCAAGGTGGTGCGCCGCGAGTACAAGACCACATACTGGAAAAAGCATTTCTACTGCGGCAGGAGGCCATGGTAAAGGCCGAAGAAGTTACGGCAATAATAAAATGAACGGCAGCGCCGTTCATTTTATTTATGTTATGCTTTTTTATTGCCCGTCCCTGAATACAATGCCGTTTTCATCGGCCCTTTCGATTATGGCGAGGGAGCAAAGGGGGATCCCCGCGTCGCGCAGCTTCCTGCCCCCGGGCTGGAAGCCCTTTTCGACCGCGACGCCCATGCCTATCAGCTCCGCGCCGGCGCTGTTGACTATTTCACAGAGGCCGCGGAGGGCTTCGCCGTTAGCAAGAAAATCATCGATTATCAGAACCTTGTCCGTGGGCTTGAGCCACTCGGCGGAAACCATGAGAGTGACCTTCTTTTTGTATGTATAGGAGTAAATGTCGCTTTTGATTATGCCGCCCTCGATATTGTCGCTCTTGGCCTTTTTTGCATAGATAAGGGGCAGCCCGTAGCGATATGCGCACATGGTGGCAAGAGCTATGCCGCTCGCCTCGGCCGTCAACACCACGGTGGCCCTTGATACGTCGAAATGCTTTTCAAATTCCTCCGCCATGGCGGCCATGAGCTTTGTATCCACCCGGTGGTTCAAAAAACCGTCCACCTTGATGATGTTCCCGGGCAGCACCCTGCCTTCGCTGCGTATTCGCTCCTTGAGAAGATCCATCCCTTTTACCTATCCTCCGCATAAAAAATATAAAAATATATAATTACGGCCGTATTATTACGGTCGCATATTATCAAAATAAGTTTTTGGCTTTTGCTTAAAGGTATTATGACCTGTTTCGACAGCTTATTCAAGCCTCAGAATAATATATTTTTATTTGAGCGAAAAGCTGAAAAACAGTTGGGCAAAAGCCGCGCTTTATTCTATAATGGTAAGGGAGAAAAGAAAAGGAGCACGGCAATGGAAAACCTGCACAAAGGCCACCGGAAAAGGCTGAGGCAAAGCTACATCCAAAACGGCCCGGACGGCATGCACGAGCATCAGCTGCTGGAGCTTTTGCTCACCTACGCCATTCCACGGCAGGATACAAATCCCATCGCCCACAGGCTGCTGGATAAGGATGCCTTCGGATCGCTTTACGAGGTGCTCAATGCCGGCCCGAAGGAGCTTATGGCTGCGGAGGGCATAGGCGAAAGCGCCGCTGTGCTGTTATCGCTGGTGGGGGCCATGTGCAGGCGGACGAAGCCCGGGAGCCTGGCGGCCGAGAAGAAAAAGCTCAATACGCCGGACGCTGCAATGCGCTACTGCAAAGGCCTGCCGTTCAATGATACCAATGAAAGCATGTACATGGTGTGCCTCGATAAAAATTACAGGATACTGCATACCCAGCTTCTCGGCACAGGCACACCGGGCGAAGTGACGGTATACCCGAGGGCCGTGGTGGAATGCGCCGTAAGGTACGGAGCGCAGAACATCATAGTATGCCACAACCACCCTTCGGGGGATCTGCGCCCCTCGGTGGACGACTGCGAAACCACGGCGAAGATAATAAACGCCGTCTCCTCCATAGGAATAGGCTTCAGCGACCATGTGATAGTGGGCGGAGATAACGCCTTCAGCATGTTCCGCGAATCCGGGCTGAACGTAAAGGCAGAAGAATCTACCGCCAGGGCGGCGGAAGGAAAGGAATAGGTTTTATGGATTACAAAGAAAATTATAAGCGCTGGCTCGAAGAAAAGAGCCTCGATCCGAAGCTGCGCGCCGAGCTTGAGGCCATAGCGGATGCCCCAAAGGAGCAGGAGGAGAGATTTTACACAGAACTGGAGTTCGGTACGGCGGGCCTTAGGGGAGTGATAGGCGCCGGTACCAACCGCATGAATATATACGTGGTAAGGCGCGCCACACAGGGCCTTGCGGATTACCTGAATACCTTCCCGGACGGGGCGGAGAGAGGCGTGGCAATAGCCTATGATTCAAGGCATATGTCCGACGTATTCGCAAAGGAGACGGCGCTGGTCCTTGCCAAAAACGGAATAAAGGCGTATCTTTACAGCACGCTGCACTCCGTGCCGCAGCTTTCCTTTACGGTGCTGCACCTCGGCTGCATGGCGGGCGTGGTAATAACCGCCAGCCACAATCCTCCCGAGTATAACGGCTATAAGGTATACTGGCAGCACGGAGGGCAGGCCGGCCCGGAGCAAGCGGCGGAGATACTCGGATATATCCGGAAGGCGGATTACTTTACGGTAAAGCCCATGGAGGAAAGCGCGGCGCTTAAAGCCGGCCTTCTCAATATGATAGGCAAAGAGGTGGACGAAGCCTATTATAAGGCCACGATGTCGCTGCGCCTTGCCCCGGAGGTCACGGAGCGGCACGGCGCGGAAATGAGGATAGTCTATACTCCTCTCCATGGCTCCGGCAATGTGCCGGTGCGGGAAATACTCAAACGCATAGGCCTGAGCAATATTGCGGTGGTAAAAGAGCAGGAAGCCCCGGATGGAAGCTTCCCGACGGTGAAGGCCCCCAACCCGGAGGATCCCAATGCATTTACTCTGGCCTTCGATCTGGCAAATAAAGAGGGGGCGGATCTTATACTCGGCACCGACCCGGATTCCGACAGACTGGGCGCCGCTGTGCGCAGGAGGGACGGCAGCTTCCAGGTGCTTACGGGCAACCAGATAGGAAGCATACTTATACACTATATACTTTCTACCCGCAGCGAGCGCGGGACTCTGCCGAAAAACGGCCTCGTGGTGAGGTCCATAGTCAGCACCCGCATGGCGGACGCCATCTGCGCTTATTACGGCGTTGAGCTTCGGGAGGTGCTTACGGGCTTCAGGTTCATATCGGAGCAGATAGCCGAAAGCCTTGAGACAAAGGAACATACCTTCCTGTTCGGCTTTGAGGAGAGCTATGGCTTCCTTTCCGGCTGCTTCTCAAGAGATAAGGACGCAATATGCGCGGCCATGCTGCTTTCCGAGGCGGCTGCGGTATACTCGCTTCAGGGCAGGAACCTTTATGATGTGCTTCAGGAGATGTACGCGAAATACGGCTTCTACGGCGAGGCTGTAAAATCCTACACGCTGAAGGGCAAGGAGGGCCTTGAAAAGATCGCGGGCGCCATGAAGGCGCTCAGGGCGGACAGAATAGCCGAATTCGGCGGGGTAAGGGTAGTAAAGTCGGAGGATATACAGACCGGGACGATAACCTATCCGGATGGACGGGAGGAAAAATGCCCGCTGCCGAGTTCTAATGTGCTGCGCTATTCCATCGAAGGGGACGGCTGGCTCTGCGTGCGCCCATCCGGCACCGAGCCCAAGCTGAAACTGTATATTGGCGCAAAAGGCGGCAGCGAGGCCGAACTCAGGGCGGAGCTTGGCAGGCTGATGACGGCGGCAGACGGAATGATATCCGAGCTGCTGAAGTAAAACGGTATAGCCTGCTATGAACTTTTTATATCCGTAAAAGCCCGATAAAGCCTGTGCTTTATCGGGCTTTAAAAAATTCTTTAAACTTTTTTTATAAAAAGCGTTGACAAAGGGGGAAAGGTTTGCTAAGATATACA
>CALCEX010000246.1 GCA_937900325.1 uncultured Clostridia bacterium
CGAGAGGAGCAGTAGTGGGCGGCGTAATTGCTTAGTAGCGAACCTTCCAGGCGGAGAGTGTGGGGGCAAAGGCCAGGTCAGCCGAAGCCACGGGTCACTAAAATAAAATTATACAAGGGGATTGTAAACAAGATGTTCGAAGACAAGACTTTGGTATGCAAGGATTGCGGCGCCGAATTCGTTTTCTCTGCGGGTGAACAGGAGTTCTACGCCGAGAAGGGCTTCCAGAATGAGCCTATACGCTGCAAGGCATGCAGGAACGCTCGCAAGAGCCAGCGCAACGGCGAAAAGGAAATGTATGACGCAGTATGCGCACAGTGCGGCGCTCCCACCAAGATTCCTTTCGTTCCCAAGAACGACAGGCCCATCTATTGCAGCGCTTGCTTCCAGGCTCGCAGGGCAAACCACTAAAAAACGCATCGCTTTCCCATGCAAGGGCTAATATCCCCTATTACCGCCAAGCGGATATATCGGTGAATTAGAAAAAGCAAAAAAAGGCTTCACGGAAAGACTGTGGGGTCTTTTTTCATGCTTTATCGTTTTCTCACGCCATTTTTGTTTTTCTTGACAGCGACCGGCATTATGTTATAATTAGATTAAGAATGATTTTTATAGTTAAGTGACGTTGGATTTATGATAAGGTCTAAACATCGAGATATGATACTGGATACCCTGAGGGCCTATCCTGTTCATCCTACCGCTGAGGAGCTTTATACCATACTAAAGGACACGGCGGGAGCTACGGTAAGCCTTGCCACGGTATACCGCAATCTTGGCCAGCTTGCTGATGCGGGCATGATACTCCGCATACCGGTATCCGATTCTCCCGACAGGTTTGACGGCACCATATCCCCACACCACCATATGCGATGCGATAAGTGCGGCCGCGTTACCGACATCCCCGCAGACGCGGTGCCTGAGATATGCTCCCGCGCCGCCCAGGCTACTGGGTTTCACATCACAGGCTGCAGCATACTCTTTCACGGCATATGCTGCGACTGTAAGCAAAGCTAAAGCGCGACACCGCGCTTTTTTTTATCTTACATCATCTGTATCATTTCGGACTTCAGCAGTTTGATTATGTGCTTTTCCAGCCGGCTTATGTAGCTTTGTGATATTCCCATCATGTCTGCAACCTGCTTCTGGGTGTACTCCCTGTTGCCATATAGACCGAAGCGCAGCTCCATTATCCTCTTTTCTCTCGGCGTTAGCTTCTTCATAGCGAGAGACAGCAGCTCCTTATCCACCTCGTCCTCTATGCCCCGGCATATCGCATCTGCATCTGTGCCGAGTATATCTGAAAGCAGCAGTTCATTGCCGTCCCAATCAACATTAAGGGGCTCGTCAAGGGAAACCTCAAGCTTCAGCTTGCAGCTCTCAGGTACATCAGTATCTCGTTTTCTATGCAGCGGGAAGCGTATGTGGCAAGCTTTATGCGCTTCTCTGCGTCGAAGGTATTTACCGCCTTAATAAGGCCGATCGTACCTATGGATATAAGATCCTCGACACATACGCCGGTATTCTCAAACTTTCGGGCTATGTACACTACGAGCCTGAGGTTGCGCTCAATGAGCGTCTGCTTGACATCCTCATCTCCGGCGCGCAACTGTTCCATTATTCTTGCTTCCTCTTCCCTGCTCAGCGGCGGCGGCAGCGTCTCACCGCTGTTTATGTAGTATATATCCCCTCCAAGGAACGCATATAGCCTTGCGAGCACATCCTTCACTATGCTAAGCATGGTATTTTCCCTCCAGCCTCGTTATTTTTAGCTCATCACAGAGCGCCGCGGGCGGTATCAGCGCAGCCCTGAGCGGTCTTTTTGACACTGCCACAAGTATATCCATATCGCTGCCGTCCAGCCTTGCGTTATCCGGCCTGAATGCATACAGCACGCTTCTTTCGTTCACCGTGCCCACCGGTATGGGTATATCGCCCGTCTCGGGCAGCCATGCTACGGCTACCGGCCGGCCGCTCACAGGATCGTGCAGGCTATTGCCGCTGTCCACCATGGCGTTAAGCTCATATTCCCTGTCTCCTTTCTTCAGTGTGAGGATATGCCGGTTTTGGTTATCCAGCCTTTTGCCGCGTAACCTTCTGGCGACGCCGGGCATCAGCGACGCCCCAAGGGCTATGAGCAGCATCAGCCTTAGCGGTATGCCGCCTCCAAGGCTTTTTACATCGCCAAAAGCGCATATCAGCATAAACCCAAGCCCGCCTGCCGTCAGCGCCGCCGCCAATATGGCGGCGAGGCCGGTAATATAGCCGCGCAGGCCATCATACGGGAATACCAGCGCCATGGCAAGGCACAGCATAATTTTACACGGCAGCATGGAAAGCGCCGGCACATACATCGCGGCAGCTCCGTATGCCGCCCCGCCAAATGAGAACAGCAGCACCCGCCGCAATCTGACGCTTCTTCCGCATACCGCCCCTGCCAGCACACATATTACGGCATTCATCAGCAGGTTATCCAGCAGAAACACCTCAATGTACATCTCAGTCACCCCCGGCGCAAGCAAATGATACCACAGGGCGGCAGTCGCAAATTGTAGAAGCGGTGATAAATATATATGCGAATATTGCTGGAAATATCACGCATAAAAAAACCGCCCCATCAAGGGGGCGGTTTTGCAATATTGTTTTTTAGAGCAGCGTTACGCCGGCCCTTTCGAAGCAGTCTATGGTCTCCTGATCCCATACGGAGGACTGCACCTCGCCGATGTGGGCCTTGCCCAGCAGCAGCATACAGAGACGGGACTGGCCGATACCGCCGCCGATGGTCAGCGGCAGTTCGCCGTTGAGCAGCATCTTATGGAACGGCAGCTGACGCCTGTCGTCACAGCCGGCCTTGGTAAGCTGCTCATCCATACTCTTGGCGTCTACGCGAATACCCATCGAGGATATTTCCATTGCGCAATCCAGCACGTCATCATAAAACAGTATATCGCCGTTGAGCTTCCAGTCGTCATAGTCCGGAGAACGGCCATCGTGCTTTTCGCCGTTTGAGAGGATATCGCCTATCTGCATTATAAATACCGTTCTGTGTTCCCTGGTTATGGCGTTCTCCCTCTCCTTTGGGGTCTTATCGGGGTACATATCAAGCAGCTCCTGCGTAGTTATAAAGAACACGTCGCGGCTCAGCTCTGTCGTAATAAAGTTATAACGGGCTTTAAGTACATCCAGCGTATTGCATACGCAGCCGACTATGGCTGTAACGGTGTTCTTGAGGGTAGTGAGGTTGCGGGTGTCAGGGGTTATGACCTTCTCCCAGTCCCACTGATCCACATATACGGAGTGCAGGTTATCCAGCTCTTCATCGCGGCGTATGGCATTCATATCGGTATAGAGGCCTTTGCCGGGATGGAAGTCGTAGCGGTAAAGCGCCATGCGTTTCCACTTTGCGAGAGACTGCACTACCTGAGCATCCTTGCCAGCAAACGGGATATCAAAGCCTACCGGGCGCTCATAGCCGTTCAGGTTGTCGTTCAGGCCCGTCTCGGGCTGTACGAACAGAGGCGCAGATACGCGCTTGAGGCGCAGCGCCCTTGCAAGGTTGTCCTGAAATTCACGCTTAATGAAACTTATAGCGTCCTGAGTTTCATAAAGTGACAGCGTGGGCTTATAGCCCTGTGGGATAAAGGATTTTGTCATGGTTTTTCTTTTCCTTTCTAAAAATTAAAATATAAACAAAACGAGGAAACGCTCCTTTGCGCTTCCCCGTCTTATTACTTAAAAAAGTATATGCCGGGCTAAGCGCCCGCGTCTTTTTGATTTAATCGTTTCTTCTCAAAAATGCAGGCACGTTAAGGTTATTGGTGTTATTATTGTTTCCCCTGGTCTTGTCTGCCTTGGGCAGATCGTCCATGGTAAAGTGTGGGGTTACTTCCTCTCCTTCCGGAAGCGGGGAGCTATACTGAGGAGTTCTGGTGCGCTCGCGCTCCCAGAATTTCACGCTTGCGCCATTCCAGCTGCTCTCCTGTTCCTTCACATCGCGTATGGTCGGCCTTCTGGGGGGCTGGCTGTTCTGCACGGCGTTTACGGCAGCCGTGGGCTGCTGGCTCTGCTGAGGTCTGGCGCCGGGTGCATCGAAACCGGTAGCTATTACGGTTATGCGAACGCCGTCGCCCATATCCTCGTCGATGCCTGCGCCCATAATGATATTTGCCTCAGGATCCGCGTATTCCTGAATAATAGAAGCCGCCTCGGAAAGCTCCTGTATGCCAAGATCCGCGCCGCCGGTGATATTCAGCAGCACGCCCTTTGCGCCGTTTATTGTAGTTTCAAGCAGCGGGCTTACCACGGCCTGCCTTGCGGCCTCAGCGGCACGCTTGTCGCCTGTGGCCATGCCTATGCCCATATGGGCCATTCCGCGCTCACGCATTATGGTACGCACATCGGCAAAGTCGAGGTTGACCATGGCAGGCACGGCTATAAGATCGCTTATTCCCTGTACGCCCTGGCGCAGCACATCGTCAGCTATCCTGAATGCTTCGGTAAGGCTTACCTTGCCTACTGAATCCAGGAGCCTGTCGTTAGGTATGGATATAAGGGTATCTACATTTGCTTTAAGGTTGGTTATGCCGTTTACGGCATTGTTCATGCGCACCCGCCCCTCAAAGGAGAAGGGCTTCGTAACTACGCCGACTGTGAGTATGCCAAGCTCTTTTGCGCACTCCGCTACTACCGGCGCCGCGCCTGTGCCTGTGCCGCCGCCCATGCCTGCGGTTATGAATACCAGATCCGCTCCCTTCAGAGCCTCGGATATGGCTTCCTTGCTCTCTTCCGCCGCCTTGCGCCCTACCTCGGGATCCGCGCCCGCGCCCAGACCCTTGGTGACCTTTTCGCCTATCTGTATCTTCTGGTTCGCGTGCGACAGATACAGCGCCTGCTTATCTGTGTTTACGGAAATGAACTCAACGCCGCGTATGCCGTACTGTATCATACGGTTTACAGCGTTATTGCCCGCGCCGCCTACGCCAACTACCTTAAGCTGCGCAAGGTTGCCTCTTTCCATATCGAGTTCAAGACCAATAGGCATATCATTTCCTCCTGATAATTCATCTTACGTTATCAAACAGTTCTCTGATCTTTTTTATGAATCTGCTCTCGCTTACCATTCCTACCAGCCTGTCTACGCTGTCTTCTTCCTCGGCATGCATCACGAAATCCATTACCGAAAAAGCGCTTGCGTAGTTTGGGGAGGAAAGCCTGGGCATCCACGGCATTCTTACCTTCAAAGGCACGCCCATGAGCTTTTCCATATATTCGCAGCTGCCCCGCATAAGGGCTATGCCGCCGCCGGTTATATATACGGGAGGCTTTTCCTCAAGCCTTACTCCCATATCATTGAGCATACGCACAAGATAACCGGCAAGCTGCTTTGTGCGTTCCTCAATGATGAACTGTATCACCGCGTGATCGACATGCATGGGGCTTTTCCCCTCCATGCGTACTATATCTATGCTGTCCTGATAGTCCAGCGAATAGACGTATCTGCGTTTTACGCTCTCCGCAGACTGGGTGGGTATACGAAGCCCGTAAGCCAGATCATTTGCAAAGCTCACGCCTCCTATTCCAAGCGTCTCGCAGGCTATGAGTGCGGAGCCCCGTATGAAGCTTACATCGGTCTGCCGCGCCCCTACGTCTATGAGCACCGCGCAATCCGTCCTCTCCTCCTCGGGTATTACAAACAATGAAGCCGAAAGCGGAACGCTTATATACATATCCGCTTCGAGGTTCGTCCTGTTCAGCGCATCGGACACCGCCGCTCTGAACCCGTTCTGCATATATACGTGGGATACCACGGCGCTGACCTCTTTTGCCGCCTGCCCAAGGGGCGGATCGGCAGTGACCGTTTCGCCTATTTTGAACTCTACCGGAGTGGAGTGCATCAGCTCATACTCTTCCGGCTGTTCAAACGCAAGCGAGTCGTTTATCAGGTCGTCTATGGTATCGCCGTTTATCCTTCCGCTGCGTGACCTTACCGCAGCGGCTCCCTCATGCAGTACCAGCTTTGAAAAGCTTGCAGGCACTCCTACTGAAAGATCCCGTATGCGTACCTTTGCCTCGCCCTCCGCCATTGCGATGGCGTCCACCACCGCATTGGAGAAAAGCTGTTCGTCTATAAAGCGTCCGTTTTCAAAACCCGGATATTCCTTTATGCCCGCGCCTCGGACGGTTATGCTGTCCCTCCCCTGTGCGCTGCATATGAGGCATATAACCTTGGAGCTTCCGATATCGAGTATGGCGGTATTCTGTTTCATTTTTCCTCCATAGCGCCCCTACTCTCCATATGCCATGAGAATATACTTCCACCTAATAGTTGGTCTAAGCATACCACACCACTATATTTTGTGCAATAGGATACAAATATTTTTACACTTTGTAACTACTGGAAGTTACGGTGCAGAGCTGGGTTCGGGCTGCTTTGTCTCGCCGTCTCCGGCTTCATCCTGAGCCTGAGCCGCTTCGTCTCCTTCGCCGGCTCCGCCCTCCTGTTCCTCTGTCTCCTGCCGGTTTGCCTCCGGAGGGGAATATACCGGATCCCCCAGCACGCCAAGGTCTATCGTCCCACCCTCAAGGCCCATGGAAAGCACCTTATTCAGCACGGGCGGCAGGTTTCCCAGCTTTTCCGCAAGGTTTTCCGGCTGTCCTATGTTTACCGTATAGCCGTATGTTGTAGTCATGCCTATCTTCAGGGGCTGCGACATATCTATGCTTTCTATTATGTCCAGCATTCCCTGATTGGAAAGCGCCGTAATTATCTCAAGCAGCGTTTTACTGTTGAATT
>CALCEX010000247.1 GCA_937900325.1 uncultured Clostridia bacterium
ATCTTTAACACTGCCGCTATCCCGTTTCCGTCCACCGAGTAGTTCCGCATGAATTCTTCCGCCTGCCGCTTTACCTCTCCGGCTATGGCGATTGCCGCCGCCAGCAGCACTATGCCCGTAACGACTGACACCTGCAGCGCAAGCTCAGGCCGCTGGTTTTTCAGTACCAGCGCTATGCTCACGGCTATCACCGCCACGCCTCCCAGCCTCAACATCTCTTCGCCCATAGTCACAGCCCGAATATGCGCTTCACCTGCTCAAGCAGCGTGCTTATCTCTCCAACTACAAGGCTCAGCGTAATTACCAGCCCCGCAAGAGCCGCGAGCATTGCTATGTCGTCCCTGCCTGTCTGCTTTAAAAGCTGGCATATTATTGCCACCAGTATTCCTATGCCCGCTATCCTGAGTACAATGTCTATCCCCATATACTTCAACCTCATATAAGGAGCAGCGCCGCCCCTATACCCATAAGTACGCCTACTTTAATAAACACCCCGCCCTTTGCAGCCGCCTCCCTGTCAAGCTCCTCTCCCCTTGCGAACGCCTCCTCATACGCCTTCCTCGCAGCGTTCAGCTGCGGCTCTGAAGGGCTTATGCCGAGTCCGCTGCCGCAAATAAGTATTATCTCCCGTTCTCTTTCTCCCAGCACGTTAAACCCGCGCCACATTGCGGCCTCCCGCCACGCTTCCTCCGCCCGTTCGCAGGTTTCCAGCTTTTCCCCGAGCAGCCTCCAGAAGCCCTCCAGCCCGCTGCCTGCAAGGCAGCGCACCGTACTGCGAAGCTCCCGCGGCCTGTGCTTCATTTCGCGGCAAAGCCTCTGCATGTCGGTCCCGAAGGCCCGCATGATAACAGCTCTCAGCCTCAGCGCCCTGCTCTTTGAATATCCCCAAAGACTGAACAGGCATATTGCTGCAACACCGGCCGCGCTCCTCATACGAGTTCCTCCGTAATATCATATAGCCGGCGTTTCGTTCCCTGCCTTTTCAAAAGCAGCACCTTATCAAATGCTCCTGCGGCTATTATCTCGAATATATCCCGCCGGCGCATTATCTCCGCCACACTGCCCGCGTGTGCGCTGGCTATTACCCTTATCCCGCAGCCCGAGGCATCCATGACTGCCGCGGCGTCCTCCGCTGTGGCTATCTCGTCCGTTATCAGTATCTGAGGCGACATGGCGCGTATCATGAGCTCCATGGCCCGGCATTTGCGACAGCCCCCCATAACGTCGGTATTATCCCCTATGTCAAGCCTTGGCACACCGTTTACCGATGCGGCTATCTCCCCGCGTTCATCCGCAATGCCGACCTGCAGACCCAACGCCGAAAGCTGCCGCGCCGCATCCCGCAATACCGTGGTCTTACCCGCTCCCGGTTCTGATATTATCAGCGCAGAGAGCACGCCGTATCGGGTCGATATTCGCTCTATCAGCCCATCCGCCGCCCCTTGTATCTCCCGGGCGATGCGTATGTTGAAGCTTCCCGGCATGGATACGCTTCCGGAAGGGTTCGATCTGCCGCAGATACCCACCCGGGAACCGTCCTCCAGCGTCACATAGCCGCCGCGCAGCTCCTGCTCATATGCGAAGAGCGAATGGGCGCATACCAGCTCCAGCATGGTTTCGCATTCCTCCGGAGAAGCTATCCGATCAAGCAGCACGCTTTGCGGGCCTCTCAGCAGCACCGGCCTGTTGGCCCGTACTCTTATCTCCTCCGTATCCGGCCCGAGCACCCTTTCCACGTCCTCCCTTATCCCCCTTGGCAGCACCGATAAACCGCTCCTTTTCATCGCCTGTCCCTCCCTGTTGCTATATACCTATGACGGTATTTCCTTGCATAACACAAAACCGTCCCTGCTAAGGACGGTCGAATTATCTGTTATATTGTTTTATTTTGCGTCTGCCCCGGCGACTGAGCACAGGCTGTGTATCCATATTATTACAATTGCCATACTCAGCGCGGCGAGCTGCGAGAACAGCGCCTCCGGACCTATCTCAAGGCTGGAATAGCCTATGGACGCCATATTTACAAAGCAGCCCACCACCTTGGAAAACACAGGTATCCCGGCAGCTACGCAGCAGGCGCAGCCCCGGCTATCACTCAGAAGCACGGCGGACGTTCCAGCCATAAGCGCGCTGAAAAGGCCACTATCGCCGCCATATACAAGGCCGCTTCTCTCAACGAGCGCGATCACCGCGGAGAACAGCACCAGCGCCCCAACGGCCCCTCCCTGGTTGTCACGATCCTTCTCCAGGAGCAGCGCCGGCAGGAATATCATTGCCGCAGCCCCTGCATTTACCTTAAGCTCTACGCTAAGCGTCATATCGAACACGGAAAGCGCCAGAGCGCACAGCAGCATATACAGCAGCTCAAAAATGCTCAGCCCCACCGCCCGGCACGGCGATTTCAGCGCCCCCGTAACGGACAGTATTATCAGGCATACGGAAAAAACTATATATTCAGGCATACAAAAACTTCCCCATAAATACTGCCTTTAGTTTGGCAGGCTGAGAGGAAGCTAAAAGCAAGTAATTTATGGCTGTATGAGCTTTATATAGGCCGCCATGGAGCCGGTTATCCCCTTATCTCGCCTGTGGGAGAAGAAATGCCGGCGGTTTTCGTAGGTGCATGCGTTCATAAGGGTAATGTTCTCCGGCCTTATCCCGGCCTCAACGAACTGTACCGCGGCCGCAAGCTCCAGATCCACATAGGCTTTGCCCGGCCTGCCCGGCCGCGATATGCCGGGATAGTCGAATTCATTTTGGAATTTTTCGCCAAGATCCGAATCCACCTCGAAGCAGTTCCGGCAGATGCAGGGCCCCGTTGCGGCAATTATATCGCCCGGGTCGGTGCCAAACTCCTCAGCCATGCGCCAGGCCATCTCGGCGCCTATGCGAAGCAGCGTGCCCTTCCAGCCCGCGTGGGCCATTCCTATGGCGCGATGTACAGGATCGTAAAAGAAATAAGCCCCGCAATCCGCATGGGAGGTGACGAGCGTAACGGCCGGATCGTCCGTGATTATGCCATCGCAAGGCGGCAGCGGGTCTTTATAAAAGCCTCGTCCGCGGTGCTCGTGGGAGAGCCTGAGCACATTGGCTCCATGTTCGTGATTCACCACCGCCATGTCGTCGTAATCAATGCCTGCGCCCTTGGCGAATATTTTAAAATTGGCTATGACTTCCTCCGGAGAGCCGCACCGTGTCCAGCTCAGGTTCAGCGATGCCTTCGGAGGATCGGTGGTTATGCCTCCCTCACGAGTGGAGAAGCCATGGGATACGCCTCCGGCCCTATCCAGCGCTTCCGCACAGTAAAGCCCGGTATTATTATCTGTCCTTTTGTAAATAAAGCCGTGCTTTATCAGCGCGGCCTGTTGCTGCTGCATCTTCATCAGTTTTCACCGAGCAATATCTTCAGCTCGTTCATAAAGGTGTTTATATCCTTGAACTGGCGGTACACCGAAGCGAAACGCACATACGCCACCTCGTCCAGATCCTTCAGCCTGCTCATGACCATTTCTCCGATTGCCTCGCTCTTTACCTCCTGCTCAAGGGAATTGAAAACCTCGCGCACTACATTATCCACCAGGAGCTCCATATCTGCGGTGGAAACAGGGCGCTTTTCGCAGGCCTTCCGGACGCCGGAAAGTATCTTTTCGCTGTTAAAAGGTTCGCGGGTGCCATCTTTTTTTATTACCATTATGGGTATTTCTTCGATTTTTTCATAAGTTGTAAAGCGTTTTCCGCAGTTAATGCATTCTCTCCTGCGGCGAATGGAAGTACCGTCCTCGGTAGGCCTGGAATCCACTACCTTGCTTTCAGTGCCCGAGCAATAGCGGCATTTCATGGGGAATACCTCCCAAAGTATTGTATTACTATGCATAATACCACATATACGGCTTTTTAGCCATAGCTTTGAGCATTTTTTATGCCGTGCCGGCCCTATTTCAGCACAACGTCCACCAGTATCACGTCGTCGCCTATCTTGCTTATGCGGTCGTATGGTATCACCAGCTCCTCATCGCTGCGCAATATCCCAAAGAACCGCGGCGGCCCGGGCACAACTATGGATCGTATCAACCCCGAGCACTGGTCCACCTCCAGATCGCATA
>CALCEX010000248.1 GCA_937900325.1 uncultured Clostridia bacterium
AGAAGGACTGGTAGGGTATGGCTATGGGCGCGGCAACAGAGCTGAGGTTGATGATGCGGCCGCAGGACTGGGCGCGCATCTGTGGCAGCACAGCCTGTATACAATTGAATGCGCCGTAGAAGTTCACCTCAAGCTGGGCGTGGGCATCGGCCGGGTCGGTAAATTCCACCGGCCCTGATATGCCGAAGCCGGCGTTATTCACAAGAAGGTCTATGCGTCCTTCTTTTTCTATCACCTTTGCCGCTGCGGCGGCGATGCCGGAGGGACTTGTCACGTCCGCCGTTATGTGCGAGACGCCGCCGTAATCCTCGCCTCTGCGGCTGAATTCGTATACGGTATAGCCGTTTTCACAGAGCATGAGGGCGGCTGCTTTGCCTATTCCGCTGCTTCCGCCTGTTACGATAGCCGTTTTTTTCATTTGTTGTCCTCCAATACGCTGCCGAGTATGTCCATTGCCTCATCAAGTATTGCATCGGTATGCGTGGCCATATAGCTGGTACGCAGCAGGCACTCTGTCATAGGGGTTGCCGGCGGCAGTACGGGGTTTACATATACGCCGCCGTCATATGCGCGCTTTGCCATTATAAGCGTGTTTTCAGGATCATGGGTATATATGGGAATTATGGGAACGCTGGTGAGCTTGTGGGGTATGGCCCGCTCAGTCAGCCCCTTCTGGACGTAATTGGATATATCCTTCAGCCGCCGTACCCGCCAAGGCTCTTTTTTCAGCACCCTTAACGACGCCAGGGCACAGGCACAGCTTGCTGGCGGTATGCTGGCGGCGAATATAAAGGGCCGGGAGTTATGGCGGACGTGATCGGCTATGAATTTTGACGACGCCATATATCCGCCCAGGCTTGCAAGGGACTTGCTGAAAGTGCCCATGTATATGTCTATTTCGTCCTCAAGGCCGTAATAGCTCGGGGTGCCTCTGCCGCCTTCGCCCAGCACGCCCAATCCATGCGCGTCGTCTACCATTATACGCGCCTTGTATTGCCTGGCAAGGCGGACTATCTCCGGCAGGTTGGCAATATCGCCGCCCATGCTGAATACGCCGTCGGTTACTATGAGGCAGCCCGCGGTATCCGGTATCTCCTTCAGCTTCTTTTCAAGGTCGGCCATGTCCCCATGGCGGTAGCGCAGCATTGTGGCCTGGGACAGGCGGCAGCCGTCGTATATGCTCGCGTGGTTCTCGCGGTCGCATAGAATAAAGTCGTGCCGGCCTGCAAGGGCGCTGATAATGCCCAGGTTGGACTGGAACCCGGAGGGAAATGTCACCACCGCTTCCTTATGAAGGAAATCCGCAAGCTCCTCCTCCAATTCGAGGTGCATTTTTAGCGTGCCGTTGAGGAAACGGGATCCGGAGCAGCCGGAACCGTATTGATCGAGCGCCTTTTTGCCGGCTTCAATGACCTCAGGGTTATTGGTAAGACCGAGGTAGTTGTTGGAGCCGAGCATTATGCGCCGCCTGCCTTCCATTATGACCTGGATATCCTGCCGTGTTTCAAGGGCGTGAAAATAGGGGTATATGCCTTTTTCCATGGCCTCGGTGGCCAGTTCGCTGGGCTTGAGCTTTTCGAATAAGTCCATTGTGCCTCCTTATCGAGCATATAAAATGATTAAAAAAATTGAACGAATTAATTATTAAAATATTTTAATCAAATAGAGCGGATTCGTCAAGGCAATATGTATGTATAAAGTAAAAGATAAGAAAAAATTAACATTCCCCGGATATGATCACGGTCTGGATCGAATGCTTGCAAGAAGAGGTTAATTTTGCTATGCTTATCCTTAGAAAGGGGAAGTAAATATGACTTTGGGAGAATTTTTTAAGGGACTTATGGAAAACCGCCCTCTCGTGAGCGCGGTAACGGCATGGGCTGTGGCGCAGGTGCTTAAAACGATAATCAACTACCTTATAAACAAAGAATGGAAGGCGGAGCGTCTTTTGGGCAGCGGCGGAATGCCCAGCTCCCATTCGGCAACGGTGTGCGCGTTCCTGGTAGCTACGGCCTTTAACTACGGCCCGGCTTCCTTTGATTTTGCCATGGCGTTCCTGTTTGCCATAGTCGTGATACACGACGCCCGCGGGGTACGGCTGGAGACCGGCCGCCAGGCGGAGATACTGAATTCCATAACCCGCTTTCTGCGTTCCCGGGACAGCAGGATAGAGCTGCCGGAGGAGGAGCTCAAGGAGCTGGTGGGGCATACGCCTTTTCAGGTGGCAGTAGGCTCTGCAATTGGCATAATAGTGGGGCTTCTGCTGCATTAAAGCGGCGCGATATGTGCGACATGTATACAGGGAATACCGAAAAAGGTATTCCTTTTTTGATTGACGGTTGCGGCTATGAGACGTATGGTGTTAGGATATGCTCGAAACAAACGTTCGAGAAAAAATAAGACGGGAGGAAGAAATGATACACAGGCAATTTGCGCAGAGGCGCAGGCTCATGGCGGG
>CALCEX010000249.1 GCA_937900325.1 uncultured Clostridia bacterium
AACCACAGCTCTATTACGTTCAGGGGTTCCCCGTTGAGCTGATTGATCTTGTTCTTATAAGCATTGACGTCGGCGGCTATTGCGTAACCGTAGCCGGGTATATAAAGCTCCGTGCCTATGGGTATGGCGTTGGGATTTACAGAAGCGGTGCCTACCGTGCATTCTGTACCTGTGGAGGTAACGGAGCTGCCCGAATAGGCGGTTATTTGGTCCGCCGTCATACTGCTCCAGCCGTCAACGCCGTCCTTTGGCGGCTCGCGCCATATACGCTTATCGCCTGCGTATACTCCGTCTGCAAGCGTCTGCTCTTTCTGCTTGCGTATGTACTCGATGTATGCGTTCTTGCCGTAGTCCTTTATATTGTTCCTCTCGGCGTAATCTATGAAATCGGCGCAGAAATTCTGATACTCCTTGTCGTCAGGAAAGTCTACATAGGTTATCAAGTAGTCATCGCCGCTTTTTATGAGACCCGCTTCAACAAAGGTACCCATTACGGTGGTTTTGAAATACCCTTTCAGGAGGTATTCGTACTTTATGCCGCTGCCGGAAAGCTGGTTCACTATGCCAAACTCCGTGACCTCAAGGCTCTGGAATTTACCCCTGTCCATCGTGGGTACGGTGGTTTCCCTGAGAACCTGGGTGAAGTTTATCCATTGCCTCAGCAGGGCGAGGTTTTTGTAGGATTCATCGCTGCCCTGCAATTGCAGCAGACCATCGTACATGGTATTGTTCGAGCTGTTGAAGCCAAAATCGCTGTTGCCGTAAGCCATGTCGTCAAAGTAGCGGGTGAGAAATTCAGCCACCGCCTGCTCTGGGTCGGTGCGGTCAAAGGCATAGGCAGCTGAACCCGGACGGGCGTCGGATGGTTTTTCCGCCTCGTATGGAAACAGTACGAAGCACTTATCGTCAATATCACAGCTGCCGTCATCGTTAAATGCGAATGTTGTATCCACATAGCCGAGCTGATCCACGTGTACTCCGGTGGGGCCGGTGATGTACTGAGTGATGACTATCTTGCTTCGGTTCTGCTCCCGGATGACGGCTATGTCGCAGGGAGGATCTGCTGCGTTTTCGCTGGAATACTCAACGCCATCTACCGCAGCCCAGTTGTCGCCGCTGTCGGCCTGCTCATAGTGCCGCTGCATCATGTAGCCATCTGCAACGTTTTCACAGTATGAGCCGCTCGTTATTTTACATATGTTGTTACTCCATGCTATAGATACGTCCACGCCGTAAGTGGGTACGCCGTCTATGGGCTTCCAGCCGGAGTCGGTTTTTTGCAAAACGATAAGGCTGTATGAACCGTGACCTCCGTTTCCGCCGGTATCTATGAACAAAACTATTTCGTTTGTGCCGTTCCCCGTAAGGTCTGCTCCCTCAATAAAGAAGTGGCCGCCGATATAAAGCTCCGGCTCCGGTACCGTTTTGGCGGATATCTCAATTTTTTCGCCGGAAAGCTTTATTATGATGCTTTGCCCGGCTATATATGCTTTGTCAATTCTGCCATCGCCGTCAAAGTCGCCGGCACACTCTGCGGAAAAGCCACCTTCGCCACGGGGTGGCTCAGAGAAGTAATTCAGGTGTCTTATCGCGCCGGTGCGCTGAAGGTTTTCCATAACCACTCTTTCGCTAAAGCCATCCGGTGTGTCCGTGTTCGCACTGAGAGGTTCGTTGAGCTCGGAGGAGATGTCCTCCTCCGGCGCGCTCTGGCAGGCGGTCGTAAAGCAGCATATGGACATCGCCAGTGCTATGCACAGCGTTATCGCCCTGAAGGCGGGGGAGGTACGGCTTTTCATGAAGGCTCCTTTCATGCGCTGCTTTGCCATTCGCTTTGAGCGTATCTGGCTCATGCCCAGTATGGGCTCGGTGTCATATGAGAACATTTCGAGTATCACGGTGAGGTAGTTCCGTTTCTGCGCGCGGCCTATATGGGCAAGCACATCCGAATCACAGGCCGATTCCATATCGGACCGCAATTCTGAAAAGGCAAGGTATACCACCGGGTCAAACCAGTACACGGCGCGAAGAACATTCAGAAGCAGCGTCATGTAATGGTCGCCGCGCTTTTTGTGCGTAAGCTCATGCAGCAGGGCAAAGCGCAGCCTGCTTTCGTCGCCGCAGAGCGATAAGGGTATCAGCAGCACGGGCTCGCCGAAAAAGGCTATGCCGGGGGACATGGACTTATCCACTATCCAAAGAGGAAGAGGCTTTACGCAAAGCTCCTTACAGCATATGTCGTAAAGCTCATAGGTCTCCTTGGGCCCGCACGCCATGAGGTGCTGAAGGGATTCGTAATAGCGCAGCTTTACGAATATCAGCCAGCCGATGAAGCCTGTCACTCCAAGCAGCCATACTACGAATGCGACGGAACGCCAGCCGATGCCTTTTGCCGGATCTGTATGCTGCGATGGAGCGGCGTCTGCATACGGCCGTACAGCCGATGCGGCGCCTTCGTAAGAGGACTGCGCATCGGCTTCGGACGCCGGGGCCGTGTTCTGCGCCGGCGGGGTATTGGACAACGCGGCCTGATGTGCTTGCATGAGCGGTATGTCCTGCAAGCTGAAGTGCGCTCCGATGTCAGGCGTTACAGGCATGAGCAGCCGAAGTATCAGCAGCCACCACATAAGGTATTGAAGCTTGGGGGATATGTGCTTTTTGAAGATAAAACGAAAAAGGAGTATGCCTGCCGTTATAACGGCAGAATAGAGAGTAACCTGAACGAGGGCGTCAACTATCGCGTTCATTTTCCTTTTCCTCCTTCAGCATCTTTTTCAACATATCAATGAGTTCCAGCCTGTCGCTGCGCGAAAGGCCGCCCTCCCGTACCATGCTGGTTATCATCAGCCCTACGGAATCCGACTGTATCTTGCTAAGCACGGCGCGGCTCTCACGGGCTATGCACTCCTCGCGGGATACGGCGGGAGAGTAGAACTTGTCCCTGCCGCGTTTTTCTGATGAGATGTAGCCTTTCTTTTCAAGGACGTTCATGTAGGATTGGTATGTCTTGTAGTTCCAGTTGGCGCGGCTGCCTATGCGGTCTATGGTCTCGCCCAGCGTTGCAGGGGATTTTGCCCAAAGCGCCTCCATAACTATCCATTCGTTCGGGTTTAACGTATCCTTCACAGGCATTGCCTCCTATGCTTTTAATATCAAGCTTATGATTATAAATATAATCTAAAATGGCATAAAGGTCAATCAGCTGCGGCAAAGCTTAACAATTAGTTCATCAAATAAAAAAGGCCCCGCGGGACGAACCTGCGGAGCCATGCGCATTGCGGTAATTACTGAACGACGGTAACGGCGGTTATGTGGGTATTTACGCCCTCATACCAATAGAGGAAGCCCTCAACGTCAACTACATCGCCTTCCTTGAGAGCGCCAACGGTGGAGTAAACCTCGGTATCAGGGCCGGTAAGGTAGGACTCTACGCAGAAGTCATAGGAAGCGCCGTTGTAGCCGAAGGTGACATATATGTCATCTCCGGGCTGGTCGTTCTTGTAGGCGACCTTCTCAACGGTCAGCCCTTTGAAGGAAACGAGCTGGTTCTGATGGTCTATAAGCTCGTCCTTTCCCAGAAGCTCGGTAGCGTCAAAGGGAACGGCGATGAAGCTGCCTTCTTCTATTTCAAAGGTGGCGTCGATTATCTCAACTTCGCCTGACCATTCGGACTTGTAGCCTGTGACCTTGATCTTTGTGCCGGGCACCAGCTTGTCATAGTCTTCCTGAGAGCACGCCATGTTGTAGAGGAAATAGGCGCCGTCCTTATCCTGAGAATAAACGGTAGCCTTGTCCTCCCACCAGGACTGCTTGGCCTGTACATAGGTTTCTACCGTAACCTGACTATCCAGCGCGGCCGCAACGTATTCGGCGTAGGTCATAACGCCCTCGGATTTGACGTCTTCCTCCGTAGCGGAGGAAGTTTCAGCGGCGGCCTCCTGGGCGGGGGCCTCGTCCGTTTCGGGAGCTTTCTGAGTACAGCCCGCAAAAGCGAGAACCATACAGACGGTCAAGAGCATTGCCAAAAATTTTTTCATTGTTTTTCTCCTTTATAATTGCCGCCCCTTTAAGGGACGGTTTTTATGCCTTAATGATTATACAATAGACGTTGCCGGATATCAAATCCGTTTATTGCGCTTTTTTGCGGCGTCATAGAGAGTATACGCTCCTATAAGCGCCC
>CALCEX010000250.1 GCA_937900325.1 uncultured Clostridia bacterium
TTGCCTTTATGGCGTCCTCCGGAAGCTTCTTTGACGGGAAACAGAACAGGTTGAGCGCCAGTTTGGGCGTACCTCCCATAGCGTATATGTCGCTCAGGGCATTCGCTGCCGCCACCTGCCCGAAGGTATATGGATCATCCACCATAGGCGGGAAAAAGTCCACGGTCTGTATTATGGCCGTGTCGTCGTTTATCTTATATACCGCAGCATCGTCGGCCGTATCAAAGCCGACTATAAGCTTCGGATCGGAATTTTTTGGAAGGGTGGAAAGCATCGCGTCCAGTACCCCCGGACCTATCTTAGCTGCTCACCCTCCGCAGGAGGTCATGGTAGTCAATCGCACGTCTTTGGACATTGCTCAGTACGGTTCCTTTCGAATTCTAATAGCATTATACACCAATATGCCGCATTCCAACAAATATAATTATAAAATGCACAAAACAATAAAAAGCCCCGCATAGGGAGCCTTTTGTTGCAGTCGGGGATAACTGAAATCCCGTTGGATGGGGAAAAACGTTAAATGGCACTTGTTTTTTCTTGTAATTTATTATAATATAAAAAACAGCATAAGTAAAATGAATGTTTTTATAAAGCAGTATGAGCATTTCTCATTTTCCAAAAGGAGCAAAGTGTCGGGAATGGATATCAAAAAGCTTGAAGTCCTTCTTAAAGTCATAGAGACCAAAAGTCTTACCGCCGCTGGAAACCAGCTTGGCTTTACCCAATCCGGCGTCAGCCACCTTATCAGGACCATAGAGGACGAATTTGGCTTCCCGGTTCTGATACGCGGTAAGGGCGGCGTGCGGCTGACCGAAAACGGTCAGGTTCTGCTTCCTGCCATACGGGAAATACTCAATGCCAACGACCATATGGACCAGATAGTTGCCAATATCCGGGGAATGAACTTCGGTAAGCTCCGCATAGGCACTTTTGCCAGCGCGTCTGTACTGTGGCTCCCGAAGATAATAGAAGAATTCAGCCATGATTATCCCGGCATACAGATAGAAATAATCGTAGGGGGCAACGATTCCCTTATAAGCCAGCTCGACGAATCCTGTATCGACTTCGCCATAATGAGCAACCCGCCTAAGGGATATGAGTGGATACACCTTGCCTCAGACCGTATGCTCGTCCTGCTCCCCCCCGGCCACAGGCTGGTAGAAAAGAGCAGCGTTACTCTCGATGAGATCGCAGACGATCCCTTCATACTCTCTAACGAAGGCTTTGACTACGATGTTTCACAAATAATCAAAGGAAGCGGAATAACCCCCCGCCTCTCGTTTTCCACCATGGAAAACCGCGGCATAATCGCCATGATACAGCATGGCCTCGGTGTAACCGTGATGCCGGAGATGGTATTGGACAGCCTTGAGTCCAACGTAATAACCAAAGAACTTTCTCCCTGCGAATACCGTCACATGGGCATAATAGTAAAATCCGTCCAAACCGCTTCACTGGCGGCCAAGACCTTTATCTCCTACGCCAAGCGCATAATCGGCGAGCTCGGCACATACCCGCCGATGGAAAAAGAATTAAACGCATAAAAATAGCCTGCGGTATTGCAGGCTATCGCCTTTTGATAAAAGATCAATAATTTTCCTCGCGCACCTCAAAGTAGCTCCTGGGATGGTTGCATACGGGGCATACCTCCGGCGCGGCTTTGCCCACTACTATATGGCCGCAGTTACGGCACTCCCACATACGCTCGCCTGCTTTTTCAAATACGGCGTTCATTTCGATGTTGTTCAGCAGGGCGCGATAGCGCTCCTCGTGGGTCTTTTCTATTCCCGCAACTGCACGGAACTTTTCGGCCAGCTCATTAAAGCCTTCTTCCTCTGCTTCCCTTGCAAAGGTAGCATACATATCGGTCCATTCGTAATTCTCGCCCGCTGCGGCCGCCTTAAGGTTCTGGGCGGTATTTCCTATGCCATCCAGATACTTAAACCACAATTTGGCGTGTTCCTTCTCGTTATCGGCAGTCTTGAGGAAAATTGCGGCTATCTGTTCATAGCCTTCCTTCTTTGCAACGCTTGCAAAATAGGTGTACTTGTTCCTTGCCTGGGATTCCCCCGCAAATGCGGCCATCAGATTTTTTTCAGTCTTTGTACCTTTAAGCTCCATTGTGGTGTCTCCTTTACGCCAATTATTATTAAGAACAATTATCAGCCGTATTATATCATTTTTGCCAATACCGTCAATATCTTTTGCATATTTTATTTTGCCCCGCCTGTGCTGGTTTATCCGGCGCGGGCTTTACCTACCGCCATAAAAACAAACGGCAAAAACGCCGGCAGCACACGGCTGCTGCCTTCAGGCATTCTTTCGATTTCGCAATCGGTTTTAAACCATATTGTATGAGAGAGATTTTTTCTATTCTTCTATCTTATCTGTCTCATCAACATAACCGTCCGGTTGGGGTATCTCGTCCGGTATTTTTGAAGCATCGTCCACAAAGGTTATCCTGCCCTTGCCGTTTTCAACGCGGGCTTCCGGCTTGCAGCTGCCGACAGCGTACATATTGGCATGCTGCTCGGTTATGAAAAGTCCCGTTGCCTCGCTGCCGCCGGCGGCGTTTATGCTCACCGCGCCTTCGATTGCAAATTCATATATCTCGGCGCCGTGATATCTGCCGCGGTTTTCCACGGTAAGCGCAGACCCATCAGCCATTGAAAGCTGTCCGTCGCATTTCAGCGCATTGTAGTTTTCATCGGTATACGCCGCAAGGGACGCTCCCTTTTCCAGAGTTATATCCGACCTGGAATTGACTCCGCCCAGCACTCCCTCTCCGGATAAGCTGGCTCCGGCCCTTATTCTTATTTCCTCAGCGTCTACGCCCCGGCCGTTGCTGCCCTTGCATACAAGGCTGCTTCCCTCGGATACGGTAAGCTCATCAGCGCAGAGTATTCCGTCCGATACGCCTATTATGCTGGCATTTTTGCCGCCTATCTCGGCTGAACCGAGGCAGCCGATAGCCGTCGCTCCGCTGTGCACCGTAATATCGTTAAGCGTAAGCGTGCAGCCCTCGTCGAGACGTATTATGCAGTCCCCGGTGCCGCTCAGGGTATAGCCGTTGCCCTCGATCGTAACGGGCCCCCTCTCCGCGGTAAGCTTCAGCATGGTATCCTCCATGCTGAATGACGCCGCAAGCACAGCCGTATCGTTCTGGCCATATTTAAAGAAGGCCTCGAGATCCGCCGCGGACAATATTGAGCTGCCGCCTAACGGGTCGGTCAGGTCTATCCTTTCGTTGTTGGCAGAGCAGCCTATGAGCAAAAGCGTCATAGCCGCCAATATGGCCGTTATAATCCTTCTCTTCATCTGTTCCGCTCCTTTACATCGGCCGAAAAATTGCCATTATGCGCTCTGCGGCACGCATACCATCCACCGCGGCGCTTACTATTCCTCCGGCATAGCCCGCCCCCTCGCCTACGGGGTACAGCCCCTTCATGCGGGTAGCGCAGCCCTCCTCGTCGCGCTGTATACGAACCGGAGAGCTGGTGCGGCTTTCTACCGCAGTGATGACCGCATCGTACATATCAAAGCCCTTTAGTTTTCTGCCGAACGCCGTTATTCCAGCGCGTATGCCTTCCGATACAAAATCCGGCAGGCACTGGTACAGGTCACTCACGCACACGCCCGGCCTGTAAGTCGGCTTTACGCTGCCAAATGCCTCAGGGGCAGCCTTTCTCAAAAAATCGCCTACGCGCTCCGCAGGGGCCGTAAAATCCCCGCCGCCGGCGTAATACGCAGCCCTCTCTATCTGCTCCTGAAAATCCAGCCCGCCCAGAGGGCCGGCCGGATAATCCCTGCCGTTCACCTGAACCACTATGGCCGCATTGGAATTCTGCTCATCCCGCGCATGGCGGCTCATGCCGTTTGTTACCACCTGCTCAGGCCCTGACGAGGACGCTACCACCACGCCGCCGGGGCACATACAGAAGCTGTAAACTCCCCTGTCTCCGGCCTTATCCGCAAGATGATACTCCGCCGCGCCCAGTCTCGGGTGCGACGCAAACTCGCCATACTGTGATCTGTCTATAAGCTCCCTTGGGTGTTCTATGCGCACGCCTACGGCGAACGCCTTGGGTGAAAGCTCAAGCCCCATATCGTACAGCATACGGTAGGTATCCCGCGCGCCCTGGCCGGTAGCCAATACGCAGGCGGCGCAGGGTATCTTTTCCTTCTCCCCGTTCTTTTCCACGGTTACAGCGGTTATTTTGTTTTCGCCGTCCTTCTCCAAGCTCACGAGCTTCGTGGAAAACCTCACGTCGCCGCCCATACGCGCTATATCCTCGCGTATGCTTCTTACCACCTTGACCAGTATATCCGTGCCTATGTGAGGCTTTGCAAGCAGTCGTATCTCTTCCGGCGCTCCGTGATCCGCAAGTATGTCTATCACGTCGTGAGCACGGCAGTCCTTTATGCGGGTGGTAAGCTTGCCGTCCGA
>CALCEX010000251.1 GCA_937900325.1 uncultured Clostridia bacterium
AAGCTCTATCTTGCCGTGATGGTACTGCACTGCGTGCTTTACTATGGAAAGGCCAAGCCCGGTGCCTCCCGAGGATTTGGAATGGCTCTTATCCACACGGAAGAATCGCTCAAATATACGATTCTGGTATTCGGGCGCGATGCCTATGCCCGTGTCTGAAACGGTGACGGAAGAGAAGCCGGCCCCGCTTGCGGTGCTTATTTTTACGCTGCCGCCCTGCCTGTTGTATTTTATGGCATTGTCGCAAAGATTGAATATTATCTCATAGAGCAATCTCTTTACGCCATACACATTTGCGGGGGAACCTTCGATGGCGATGCTTATACCTTTACCGTCGGCAGATGGGCGAAGGTCGTCGGCTACCGCCGAGGCGACAGAGAGCAGATCGACGTTTTCGCGGGGCATATCGCAGCCCTCGTCCAGCTGGGAAAGGCGTATTATATCGCCTATCAGGGCAACGAGGCGCTGTGCCTCCAAACGTATATGTCCTACGAAACGGGACATATCCTCCGGCTTTACCATGCCGTTCTCTATCAGTTCGGCACTGCCTATTATGCCCTGTAAGGGGGTTTTCAGCTCATGGGAAACATTGGCTGTGAATTCGCGGCGGTTCTGCTCGGCAGTCTCCTTTTCCGTTATATCGAAGGCAAGTATTACTACGCCTGCCGTTTCGCCATCCGCTGCTATTCGACTTATGTCGAACTGATATATCTGGCCCTTGCGGTCGGCGTGTATTTCGCTGTGGCCATCCTTAAGCGCAGATTGTATGGCTACGCTCATATCGTGGCTGCGATCTACGGAAAGGAAATCCTGTCCGACACAGGAGGGATCCGCATTGAAAATATTTATGGCGGCGGGATTTATGCTGAGTATATAGCCGCGGTTATCCAGAAGGATAAGTCCCTCGTTCATACTGTCCGTTATCTGGGCAAACTGATCGGTGCGCTTTTTGAGCTCGCGCATCTGAGCATTTATCTGGTTGTGCTGCCTGTTTATACGGTTAAGCAGAGGGGATAGTTCTTCATAGGAATCGTTATCCAACGGATGTTCAAGATCGAGGGTGTTCAGTGGCTCTACTATGCGCTTTGACAGTCGCTTTGCAAGTATGCCTGACAGCACCAGCGCAACTATAAGCACCACCAGAATTGGCTGGATAATTCCCATTACCAGTACGCCTATTGTGGCCTGGCTGACGGATATGCGCAGCACGCTGCCATCTGTAAGCCTTTGGGCGCAGTATATTGTTTTTTCAAGAAGGGTAGAGGAGTAACGGCTGCTCTCACCGTAGCCATCCCTGAGCGCCTGCTTTATCTCAGCGCGGTCGGAATGGTTTTCAAGGCTTTCAGCATCAGTATGCGTGTCATATATGACATTGCCTTCAGCATTTATCCATGTAATGCGATAGCGGTCAGAGGTGAGCCGCTTCAAAAAGCCATCGCCCTGCTGCTCGACCGACACTGCCGCAAGGCCGAGCTCATCCTTTAGCTGCCCTTTCTGAACTATGCTGAAATACTCGTACATTGCGCCGGTTATTATGAACAGACTGGCGAGCAATACAGTTCCTGCAACGAGAACTATTGAGTGGAATATCTTTTTCGTCATTGTGACACCTCAAGCCGATAGCCTACATTGCGTACAGTTTCTATCATATCTCCGTATTTGCCGAGCTTCTGCCGCAGGGTACGTATGTGCATATCTACCGTCCGGCTTTCGCCAAGATAGTCGGTGTCCCATATTTTCTCCATCAACTGATCGCGGGTAAAAGCCATGCCTGGGTGGGATAGGAACAGGCGCAAAAGCTCAAATTCCTTGAAGGTCAGAGCAACACGTTCGCCGTCTGCGGTGACGGTATGCTGATCAAGATTGACTATGAGGCCGCCGGCCTTGAGAAGATGCTCAACCTGCTTGGGCGCACAGCGGCGCAGCACGGCTTTTACGCAGGAGACCAGCTCCATTACGCCGAATGGCTTTGCGATATAGTAATCCGCGCCCAGGTCGAGCCCGTGTATCTTATCGTACTCCGTACCCTTTGCGGTAGCCATTACTACGGGTATGGAATCAAACTTGGGGGAGGATTTCATGCGGTGAAGAAGCTCCATGCCGTCTATGCCGGGCAGCATGACATCCAGTACCACCAGCTCGGGCTGCTGCTCTTGCAGCGCTTCCCAAAATGACGTCCCATCCTCAAAGCCACGTGCCTCGAAGCCAGTGGATTGCAGCGCGTAGACCTCTATATCCCTGATGCTCGCGTCATCTTCAACGCACCAGATCATGCTATACCTCCTTGTGAACGCCTGTTACCGAGAATATCACCCATTCAGCAATATTTACCGCGTGGTCGCCTATGCGCTCGAAATATTTCGCAATCATGAGAAGATCCAGTGCGTACTCGCCGTCGGCAGGCTCCTCGGCTATCTTGGTTATGAGCCGTCTCTTTACCTGATCGAAATAATCGTCAACTGTATCGTCATACGCCACGACCTCTTCTGCCAATATTATATCATGTTTTACGTATGCATCAACGCTCTTTGTGACCATTTTGATGGTAGCCTTGGCCATTTCCCTCATAAGGTCGTCGTTTTCTGCGGGGCGGCCGTCAAGGAAGGTGATTATCTCTGCAATATCCTCAGCCTGATCGCCTATGCGTTCCATATCGGTTATCATTTTCAGCGCTGCGGATATCTGCCTCAGATCCTTCGCCACCGGCTGCTGCTGAAGCAACAGCTTCAGGCACAGAGATTCTATGGTACGCTCTTTCTGGTCGATCTCGGAATCCAGCGGAGCTACCCTGGAGGCAAGAGCTGCGCTGCGCTCGCTAAGCGCTTCCGAGGCCAGCTTTATGACATCCTCACATAGCGCGCCCATCTCTATAAGTTCTTTGTTAAGCAGCGCGAGCTGCTCGTCAAAATGGCTTCTCATCTCTAACCGAACCTCCCCGTAATATAATCTTCTGTCTTTTTGTTTTTAGGCTGAGAGAATATCTGCTCAGTATTGCCGTATTCTATAAGCTCACCCAGCAGGAAAAATGCGGTGTTGTCGGAGATCCTCACTGCCTGCTGCATATTGTGAGTGACTATGACTATCGTGTATTTCTCCCTGAGCTGCATGGCAAGCTCCTCTATCTTGGAAGTAGAGATAGGATCAAGGGCGCTGGTTGGTTCGTCCATCAGCAGCACCTCCGGCTCCACCGCGAGAGCGCGGGCTATGCACAGCCTTTGCTGCTGGCCTCCCGAAAGGCCGAGGGCGTTCTTTTTCAGCCTGTCTTTTACCTCGTCCCAAATTGCGGCGCCTTTGAGTGAGCGTTCAACGATATCGTCCAGCTTGGCCTTGTTCCGTATGCCATGCGTGCGAGGGCCGTAGGCGATATTGTCGTATATACTCATTGGAAATGGATTAGGCTTCTGAAAAACCATGCCTATCTGGCGGCGCAGCTCATTTACATCTGTTGCGGGATCAAATATGTCGGTATCCCTGTATTTCACGCTGCCTGTTATTTTAACGTCGGGTATAAGGTCGTTCATGCGGTTCAGCGTCTTTAGGAAGGTCGATTTTCCGCATCCGGATGGCCCTATGAGGGCAGTTATGCTTTTTTCGGGGATATCTATATTTATGTCTTTGAGCGCCTGATGGCTGCCGTACCAGAGGCAGAGATCCTGCACGGTGATTATATTCATCATAGTTCTTTTTTCCTCCTGAAGTGTCTTGCCACAAGGTCGGCAGAGAGGTTTATTATAAGAGTCAGCAACATGAGTATGGCGGCTATTGCAAAGGCTATCTCAAATTCGCCGCGTTCCTTTGCATATACGTAAAGGGCAACGGTAAGCGTAGCGCCGGAGCTTCTAAGCCCCGCAAAAAAGCCGTGAAGCGTATGGGCAAGACCTGCCGTAAACAGCAGTGCCGCCGATTCGCCAAGTATGCGCCCTACGGCCAGTATGCAGCCGGTAATAACGCCGTCCGTACAGCCGGGCAG
>CALCEX010000252.1 GCA_937900325.1 uncultured Clostridia bacterium
CCGAGGCCGCCTCCAGGGTGTGCAATGTGCTGGAAATGACCGCCCAAATATATTATATGGCGCGCAGCATAGGCGAGCCCAAGACAATATCCCGTGAGAACGTGGAGTATATGAGGGATTTTGCTGCGAACCATTACGGGCAGGGTAAATAGAGCAAAGTTTTGGCCACAGAAGGCGGAAGGCTATTCTGTGGCTTTGTTTTGTGTTTTTCCGTAAATTGTAAACAGTGCTTGAATAGCACATAAACCTATTGACATAGTAGGACGGTATGATATTATACAAAAAACGGTAATGAGGAGCAGAAAAATACATGAAAGGCTATTATAGCGTAATGATGGCGGCAATGACGATGCTGCTGCTTGCGGGCTGCGCAGGGAGACCTGATAGCGGGAGCATATTTGCAGGGACGGAGACGGCCGCTGCTTCGCCGGCACAGAAGCCGGCAGTCGGGATCGTATCTGCGGAAGCGCCGTCTCCTGAAATGACGGAGATTCCTGCGCCTGAGCCGACGGAGCAGGTCGAGGCTACCGGGGAACCAGAGGCGGAAAAGACAGATGTCCCGGAGGATACCGGGGCAACGGAGGAGCCGGAGCTGCAGAAGGTAAGTTCCAGTATGAGCTATAACGGCTATGACAGCATAACCGTAAAGGCCGGAATACCTGTGCGATGGAACCTGAAGGTGCCGGAGGGAGCGCTCACGACCTGCAATAACGCCATAGTGATACCCGAGTACGGCATAGAAAAGACGCTGCAGGTCGGGGATAACATAATAGAGTTTACTCCCGAAGAACCCGGAAACGTGCAGTTTACCTGCTGGATGGGTATGATAAAGTCAGAGATAAAAGTAGTATAGGGGCATAGAAGGAGAACTTCCGTGAGAACGAGAAACACCACATGGAGGGTGGAGGGCATGATGTGCCCGCACTGCGAGGAAACAGTAAAGCAGGCGGTGAAGGGGCTGCCGGGCATTAAAAACGCAACGGTAAGCTACCGAAAAGGCACTCTGACCGCAGACTGGGACGAAGAGCAGCTGCCCGAACGGCGCATAGCCGACGCCCTTAAAGAAGAGGGTTATACCCTTGTATGCAGGGAGAAAGGATATGATAAAAGATCGGTTCTTAATTTTATAATTTCCGCCGCCGTTTTCGCGGCGCTGTGGCTGCTGCTGGAAAAAACCGGGCTTTCGGATAAGTTCAGCGCATTTCCCGTGGCCAGGGCGGGAATGGGCCTTGGCGCGCTGTTTATAATAGGTCTGATGACGTCTCTTCATTGCGTGGCCATGTGCGGCGGCATAAGCATAGGCACTGCGGCAGAAGGAAAGAGCGCCAGCGCTGCGCTTGAGTATAACGCGGGGAGAGTAATATCTTATACCGTGACGGGCGGCATAGTGGGAGCGCTTGGCAGGATGTTCAGCATCAGCCCTGCCGTCAAGGGAGCGATACAGCTCATAGCGGGCGCTTTTATGATAATAATGGCGCTGAATCTCACAGGCTGCTTTTCATTTTTAAGTGCGCTCGTTCCAGGGCTCCCCAGGGGCCTGAGAAAGATATTCGCGAGAAGAGGCAGCGGCTCGCCGCTGATGATCGGCCTGCTGAACGGACTGATGCCCTGCGGCCCGCTGCAGGCCATGCAGCTTTATGCATTGTCATCAGGCAGCTGGTATATGGGCGCTTTATCCATGCTGTGCTTTGCCTTAGGCACTCTGCCCCTTATGCTGGGCGTCGGGCTGATCAGCGGAAAGCTGAACAAAAGGTATGCCCGTTATGTTAGGGCCTTTTC
>CALCEX010000253.1 GCA_937900325.1 uncultured Clostridia bacterium
AAAGGCAGCATATGGCCTTTTTCAGCCTTTTTCTTATTTCGCTGTCTTTCAATTGTCTGCTCCTTCCGTCGTTGCGATGGGCACAGGTGAAGGCGTCATGCCGTGCAGCTTTTCGCCGTCAAGGTATTCGCCGATAACTATCATATCCAGCAGCTTGCGTGCGTCGCCTTTACCTGATGGCCGGTTGATTATTTTTCCGTCAAACACCATTATGGCGCTGCCGCCGCCATCCAGATTATACGCCTCCTTCATGCCCATGCGAATACACAGCTCCTTCATCTCGTCAAAATTCATACCTATGGAGTATCCCTTTTGCCGCCCGTCTATAACTATCAGGCAATAATGCCCGGGCTGGTAGTAGCCCAGTATGCATCGGGGACTTCTCCCCTGCTTTTTCACGTCCTTCTGGGGTTTGGAATCCCGAACCAGCGTAGGGCCGAACTGCCAGCCCTGCCACGCACCATTTTTCATCGCTTTTTTAGTGCTGAAGTTCTCGAATTCGGAGGTTGCCATAGTCCCGTCAAGATACAGCACGCAGGTGGAGCGCTCCGGCCTTGCCGTCTCGTCAGTAACCGGCGTGAGCGTCGCCGCGCCGTACATTCCATAACCGTTATCGCCCGGTGCAAATGCCGCATCGGAAGCCGGCGTGGGCGTAGGCCTTACCTCAGCCTGGCGGAAAAGCTCACCGTTGCGTATCGCCAGGCCGTTCAAAAAGTCTCCGTTGACCGCCAGTATAGCGTTGTTGTCCCTGGCGATCTTTTCCGCAGATTCCCGCTTTCCCCGGTACTTGCCGCTGGAGAAGGCGGTTCGGAAGCAGTTAACGTTTCGCATCCATATATCCGCAACGTAATATGTTACGCCATCGTCCTCCACCTTGTTTACTGCTATCTTGAGTTCATCGCTCTGATAGCTGTAATCCGACGCAGCTCCGGTATCGTAGTCCGGGAAGCTCACATTTTCTATGTCGCCGGGCTTTGGCGCCCTGGTGGGCGCCGGCGTAGGCGCCGGCGACGGGGTGGCCTTTATAACAGGCACCGGTGTAGCCTCCGCCGAAAGCCGCATATGCTTCCTCTGCTCGCTGTACAGTTTTCCCAGCACGCAGTCTGCATATATGGCGACGCAGCAAAGCACTGCCAGAACTGCAGTTATTGCCCAAAGCCATCCTGTTTTAACGCCCTTGTCCTTTTTGCGTTTTTCCTCCATCCGTTCATTCTAACCTTTCAAATATACAGCACGAAGAACAGTATCCCCGCTGATTTTATTATACCAGAATGAAGCCGTATTCATTTGTTAATTTTTTCTGTTGCTTTTCTCCTTTCTTATCTGCCAACCCTTTGCCGCATATAGCCGCATATTTTCCCCGCAGCGTTTTCCATGCGCAGCCGTTCTATGGCCCGTACCATAGCGTCCAGCTTACGTCTGTCTTCGAGGAGGCTTACGCACAGCCCGCCAAGCTCTTCCGCCTTGGCGGTCACTGCCGCGCCATGCTTGACGAAAAATTCGAGATTACGGCTCTCGCAGCCGCCTACGGCGTCCGCCAGCACCAGCGGAACTCCCTTTATGGCTGCTTCGGTAGTGCTTATGCCGCCAGCCTTGGTAAGATACAGATCCGCGCTGTCCAGCATAATGGACATATCCTTCACATAGCCCCGTATATGTACGCGCGGATCATCTCCGTAGCTGCGGCGCAGCTTCTCTGCCGTCTGCCTGTTTGTACCGCAGATCACCGTAAGCTCTATATTTTCCGGCATATTACCGGCTATTTCCGACAGCACGTCCTCCATTGGTCCGCAGCCCATGCTGCCCCCCATTATGACCATATGCAGCCTTTCAGGATCAGCTCCGACTCTGCTTTTTGCCTCGGCCTTATCGGTTCTCTGCATAAACATTCTTCTGACCGGTATCCCGTAGGGCAGTATGTTTTCGGCATGCATTTCCATCGCCCGGAATTCTGCCGTGAGGTCAGGATGCGGCGTTATCGTCGGCAGGCCCACCTTTTCGCAGCCCGGGCTTGCGGTATAGTCGGTAGCTACAAAGCAGGCAGGTACAGTCACGGAGCCTTTCTTTACCAACCCCGTCATAAGCATTGCCGGAAACAGATGCGTGCATATCACCCCATCGTATCCTCCTGCCTTTATCGCCTTGCGCAGCCGTCTCGCGCCCCGGCGTATCATCCTGTATGCGGCGGTATTCGTTTTTATTGTCACCGGATGCTTTTCGGCGAATTCGTACCCCTTTTCATAAAACTTTGGGAAATACCTGTACAGTCTCGTGTGCCAGCCGGATACGAATTTTGACGCGCCGGTCGATAAAAAAGCCAGCCCGTCCGCGATATAGCCCCAATCCCCTTTGCTTTCAAGCTCCTCCGATATGGCCCTGGCGCAGGAATTATGTCCCTCGCCGGTATTGCAGCTGAGTATAAGTATATTCATGCTATTTAACCATGTTCCTTTTCTTCTTGTATATCCGGACCAGCCGGGGCCTGTTGTAGCGCTGTATAAGTATAAACGGCAGATTGCCAAGGAGAAAATAAGCCGCGTAAAAAAGTGCTCCCCAAAATCCCGGCAATATATACATGCCAAAAAGGCCGCAGATGTTCAGAATCGTATGTATAAATTCCGCAATGCAGGTTTCACGTATCATAAGAAGCAGCGTGTCCGCATCTGTTGCCACCATGCGCTTTTTCGGCATAAGCTTTGGAAATACCCGGCTCATATCAGGCACCTTTGGCTGCCATTTGTTTATCGCTATTTTTTCGTATATTTTTCCGTCTTTCTCGCAGGCAAGCGTCTTATACGGAAACGCGCTATAATCGAACCATTTTTTCGGCAACATCCGTCCAATTATAAAAAACAGCAGACCTATAAAGCCATAGTAGCCGCAGCATA
>CALCEX010000254.1 GCA_937900325.1 uncultured Clostridia bacterium
CAGCCTCAGAATAGAGGGCCACAGCGAAAAGCGCGGCGAGTTCGGCTACAAGAAACTGAAGAATGCGGACGAACTTATGGCGGCGTACAGAAGGCTGTATGAGCAGGAGCTTATACCCTCGATAGAAAAGGGACTGAGCGCCATAGTCTAAACTCAGCTCAGCGATGTTGAAAGCGAGACGAACGGGCTGCTCACCTACGACCGCGAGTTGATAAAGCTGCCCATTGAGGAGATAGCCGAAATAAACAGGCGGGTGACTCTGGAAAAAACGGAGCCGGCCAGAGAAAACGGAAAAGAGACCGGCGAAGAAGCGATCGCCGCCGGTGAAACCGAAGAAAAATTACCGGAAGCGGCAGAGCGTCAGGGCGAGAGCGAAAGCTGACCTTCGTCCGCCGCAAGCCCCGCGGCTTCCGCTATGGCCGCGGCGAGATAATCGACGCTGTTCAGTGCCTGCTCGAGGGTATTGGCGTTATGGCCTACCTCCACCAGCAGGCACTGATTTGATATGTGCTGATTATAGCGCCCGGGCTTTACACGTATATCCCTGGTGAGATCGGGGTCTATACCATTCAGCGTACTGGTGATGCGCTCGGCGAGGGCGTAGTTGGAGTCAAAGTCGGGCATCTGGCCGTATCCTGTGCCGGTAGCGCCTTTGCCAGTGCCGACGACGAACATCAGCCGGGCGCACTGCCTGCCGTTTATCGTAACGAAGTCGGCCGGTTTTGTTGGATTCTTGCCGAAGGAATCCCTGTGAAGGTCTATATACATTGTGATCGAAGGATATTTATCGCGGTATTTTTCCATCGTCTTCAGGGAGCGGGAATAGGATGTGGCCAGCTTGGGCGGCTCGTGGTCGGTGGTGTCGTGTATGACCGATATGCCGTAGCCGCGGAGACATTGTGCAAGCTTTTCGCCTACCGCGACCACGTTTTTATCGTTGTCATGGGTGCGCCACTTGCCGCTTTCCTCGTATTTATACTTATCCGTTTGCAAATACGCTTCGGTGGTATGGGTGTGGTATATGAGTATTTTGGGCTCCTTGCCCTCGAGGCTGACAAGCGGAGGCTCGGTGGATATGACTTCTATGTTCTGTGGCGCGGGGGTGCCTTGCGGCCGGGAAGGGGCCGGAGACTGACCGACGCCGTGTATATACGGGAATTCCATAAAAAGCAGCGCGTTATATACGCTGCCGCCGTTTTTATAGTAAGCCGAAAAGTGCAGCCAATACAGCCCGAGGCAGAGCATAAACACCACGAGGGCGGCAGGATTGATTCCTTTGTTCCCGTTGTATATCCGTTTCTTTCGCATATGTGACAAGCCCTCCGCTAAAATGTTATGAGCGGAGAGCTCTGGGTATGACTAAGCTATCAACATACGCACGTCCTCAAAGCTTTTGCCGAACAGCGCCATATTGATCCCGGTGGCGATAATGCCCGACATATCTTCGACTATCGAATCTATATCCTTTGGAGTTACCACCATCTGGCCCAGGCTTTCGCTTATGACCTGCTCCGCAAGGCTTTTCAGCTTTTCTTCATCGCCGTGAAGGCCGGTCTTGTCGGCGATGAGGGAGATGACCTCTTGAGTGATCGTGGCGGCGTGGACCACGAGCGGCACGCCAATGGCTATGACGGGAACGCCAAACGCTTCGCTGTTCAGCCCCTTGCGGTTATTGCCTATGCCGCTGCCGGGGCTTATGCCGGTGTCGGTCAGCTGTATGGTGGTATTTATGCGGGCGGCGCGGCGGGATGCAAGGGCGTCTATTGCGATTATCATATCCGGCCTGGCGTATTCCTTTACGCCCCTGACTATCTCCATGGTCTCTATACCGGTTACCCCCAGCACGCCGGGCGCTACCGAGCATACCGAGCGCACGGTTCCGGGCAGGGCGTCCGGCATATATTCAGCGACGTGGCGGGTAACGTATATGCGTTCCGCTACCCGGGGACCGAGGGAGTCCGATGTGATGGAGCGGTTGCCGAGGCCAACGACAAGCACGGTCGCATCGTCTTTCAGCCCTGCGAACATATTGCGCAGCTCCTCGGAGAGAGCGCCGCTCATCTGCTCGAAAAGGTCGAGGGGGCGGTTGCATAGCTCGGGCGCGTCCAGGGTGACGTATTTGCCGATGGGCTTGTCCAGCTTTTCCGCCGCGGTTCTGTCAGTTATCTTTATACGGGAGACGGTCATGCGTTCCCTTTCTTCGGTCTGTTCCTCTACGCCTTCTATGTCCGGGTTCAGCTCCCGGGATTCCAGCGCCAGGTCGGTGCGTATGTCTGATGACATTTCTATA
>CALCEX010000255.1 GCA_937900325.1 uncultured Clostridia bacterium
ACGGCTACACCGTGGACGGCTGCCCCATAGGCGAGATAGAATACGAAAACTTCAACGCCGCCTCCGCAGTGCTTACCGTTCACGGCGTGGGCGTACACCCCGGCGAGGCAAAGGGCGTAATGGTCAACGCCGCCACCGTAGCAATAGAGTTCCACGATATGCTGCCAAAAACCGAGGTGCCGGAAAATACCAGCGGTTATCAGGGCTTCTTCCACCTGCACGATATGCAGGGCAGCGTGACCGAGGCTACCCTCCGCTACATCATCCGCGACCACGACGCCAAAGGCTTTGAAGCCCGCAAGGCGCTGTTCCTCGCCCTTGCCGCCGAGATAAACCGCCGCTACGGAGACGGCACCGCGGTTGCCGCCGTCAAGGACAGCTACTACAACATGAAGGAAAAAATAGAGCCCCATATGCAGCTTATCTACAAGGCCATAGCCGCCTTTGAAAAGAACGGCATACCCGCCTGCACGGTGCCCATACGGGGCGGCACAGACGGCGCACGGCTCTCATGGGAGGGGCTGCCCTGCCCCAATCTGCCCACCGGCGGCTACAACTACCACGGCGTGCGGGAATGGATACCCGCAAGGAGCCTGGATCAGATAACCGACGTGCTGGTAGATCTCATCGTGAGCTTCGCCGAATAAAAATGCAATAGCAAAGAGGCTGCCTTCGCAGCCTCTTTTACTTATTTCTGACACTCCAGCCGCGGCCTTAGCCTGAATAAGGGCTTTGCCTCCTTGTCCGCATACAGCCCGTCGGAGCGCATCAGGGAGCAAAGCAGCCCCAGCATCGCCATATTCACCACAAGCGACGTGTTGCCATAGGAAAGAAACGGCAGCGGCAGCCAGCCAATTATCACGATGCCGCAGTTGCCGAGTATGTATTGTACCGTCTGGTTCAAGAGCGACGCGCAGATACCGAAGCCCATGATTTTTCCGAACAGGCTCGTAAGCCTCAGCGACTTAAAGAACAGCATCGCTATGAGCCCTATCAGCACCGCGGCTATTACCA
Organism: uncultured Clostridia bacterium; assembly: GCA_937900325.1. Lineage (GTDB taxonomy): Bacteria > Bacillota > Clostridia > Christensenellales > CAG-138 > SFEL01. The sequence goes on from CALCEX010000255.1 coordinate 1,015, forward strand.
GGGCTATCACCCAGCCGTAACGGTGCGCTATTGTGGTGAGCATGAAATCCACATACGCTTCGCGGTCTATGCTCCCGTCCCTTTTAAAGAGCATGGAATACCTCAGCATTTCAGTGTCCTGTCCGCGGCCTATTGGTCTTGAAGCGAGCAGCATATCCCTTATCAGCCTTATCTGGTAACCATACGTCTCAGCAAACGCATCCGGGCGCAGCGTCGCCGCAGCGCGCTGCCACCAACGCGCATTTGACCTGAGCAGCGCATAGCCGCCGCACAGCACGCCGCCCCAGCTTAACGCTATGGGCAGCCACCTGCTTTTCCCGCAAAACCCCAATACCGAGGCAAGCGTTATTACCGCGAGGCACGCAACGACGACATTGATGGCTGCTCCCGTATATGGAGCCATAAGCAT
>CALCEX010000256.1 GCA_937900325.1 uncultured Clostridia bacterium
CACGTTGGAGGATCGCGGAAAATATGACTATTCACTCCGACTGGATGAAATGGATAGTTGCCTGCTGGTCGATCAGAAGGCATATAATAGTGACGATATAGTTGCTACCGGCAAATTGCTTTTCGCAGATAACTGTTTACAGGTCGTATATACCCTTACACAGCCCGCATTCGCGACGTGATCTCATATTTTGCTTTGGCCATTTTTCTTCCGCCGTAAAGGAGCTTCCAGCCGGAAGCTCCTTTTTTATGCCTCGGATATGTCCGATATGAGCTCGTTTTCAAAGGCGAATTCGTAAAGCCTTGCGAAGGCCGACCCGTCCGCGCCGGTTTCTATAAGCCCGATAAGGCGGCCGCTGCGGTCTGAAAGTGGCGGGCGGCAGCAGTCAAAATTTCCCAGGAAATTTCTTATTTCGTCAATGGAAAAGTCTGCCCTGAGGGATGCCGCCATATATGACGCCGCCTCGCCGTCAAGGCCCTCGCGGACTGCCTCGCAGAAGGCGACGACCAGATCCTGCCTGCCGGACGGATACTTATATTCGCGCGTGAAAAAGCCGGTTTCCGGGCAGCCGGCCGAAAAGCCGCCGCCCTGATATATGTAACGGGTACGGCGCTGGTGGCCAAGCAGGGTGCCCAGGGGTTCTATGAGGGACACGCCGCCTTCCTCCAGCAGTATGCTTTCGCCGCAAAGCTCCAGCAGCGAATTCATGCCCCCGTCCAGCATGAGAAGCCTCTGCCGCCCGCCGTCAAATGTGGATACGGCTATCAGCTGCCGGCCGGCTACGCCGTAAAGCGTAAGAGACCCGTACTCGCCGGGGCCTATGGAAACGCAGCTGGGCGGCTTTCCGTCCTCCTCCATAAGCAGCTTCAGGCCGTTCTCACGGAAAAGCGTAAGGCTGCGGCGGCTGCGGCCCTGCATATAGCCAAGCTGATCCAGCTCTTTGGGGAAATCGGCCGGCTGTACGGGGAGATCGGCCGATGGGCCGAAATACATTTCATATACCCCACCGGGCCAGCGGCAGAAGGAAACGTCGGGCCCCTGCGCGGGAAGCGCCTCTCCATCGCAAAGGGACAGCTTCCGGGTGATGGGATACCGCCACGGGCCGAAGGAAAGGGGTATGGCGGAAATAAAGTAATCCCCGTTATCTCCGGCGGGCATGGCTATGTGGGAATCCGGGCGGCATTCCCCGAGTATCTGGCCGTTGACCTCTATGAGGGAGGGAGCGGCGGAGCGTATCACTATCAGCGGTACCGGAGACTGATACATGGCGGGTCTATCCTCCGTAAGGTAATGAATGTACTCAGATATTTATTCCGGCGGGGGCAAAAATATCCCTGCCGCCTTGCAAAAGGGCGCGAGCGGGGATATAATGAAGGGCAAGCTTTATTTTGTAAAGTGAAAAAGCGAAACGTTTGGAGGTACTCTCATGATCAGACTGTGTGAACTGAACAAGGATCCCGCTAAGTATGCGGGCGAAGTTGAAATTGCCGGCTGGGTGCGCACCGTGCGCGACGGCAAGAATATCGGCTTTATAGAGCTGTCCGACGGCTCCTGCTTCAGAAACGTACAGGTGGTTTATGAGAATAATATACCCGGCGATATAATAAAACAGATAAATACCGGCTGCGCGATAAGCGTGACAGGCGACCTCGTGCTCACCCCGGAGGCAAAGCAGCCCTTTGAGGTGAAGGCAAAGGAAATAAGGATAGAGGGCCTTTGCGATAGCGATTATCCCATGCAGAAGAAACGGCACAGCCTGGAGTATCTGCGCACCATGCAGCACCTCAGGCCGCGCACCAACATCTTCCAGGCCACCTTCAGGGTACGCAACGTAGTTGCCCAGGCAATACACCGCTTCTTTGACGACAGGGGCTTCCTGTATGTGCATACGCCTCTCATTACCGCCAGCGACTGCGAGGGCGCGGGCGAGATGTTCAGGGTAACTACCCTGGATCTTGAGAACGTCCCCAAGACCCCGGACGGCAAGGTGGATTACTCCAAGGATTTCTTCGGCACCAGCGCAAACCTGACCGTCAGCGGTCAGCTTTACGGGGAGGCGTTCGCCCTTGCATTCAGGGATATATACACCTTTGGCCCCACCTTCCGCGCAGAGCAGAGCTACACCGCCCGCCACGCCGCGGAGTTCTGGATGATAGAGCCCGAGATGGCTTTCTGCGACCTGAAGGGGTATCTCGATACCGCCGAGGAAATGGTAAAATACATAATCCGCACCGTAATGGAGCGCTGCCCGGACGAGCTGGATTTCTTCAACAGCTTTGTGGATAAGGGCCTTCTGGATCGCCTTAACAACGTAGTGAACAACGACTTTGCCCGCGTAAGCTACACCGAGGCCGTGGATATACTCAAAAAGAGCGGCGCCAAGTTCGACTATCCTGTCGAGTGGGGGGTAGACCTCCAGACCGAGCACGAAAGATACCTGACCGAGCAGGTATATAAGAGGCCGGTGTTCGTTACCGATTATCCCAAGGACATCAAGGCCTTCTATATGCGCCTTAACGACGACGGAAAGACCGTGGCGGCGGCGGATCTGCTGGTTCCCGGCGTGGGCGAGATCATAGGCGGAAGCCAGCGTGAGGAGCGCCTCGAGGTGCTGGAGAACCGCATTAAGGAGATGGGCATGAAGGTGGAGGATTACGATTGGTACCTCGACCTGCGCAGATACGGCGGCGTCAAGCACGCGGGCTACGGATTGGGCTTCGAGCGCATGGTGATGTACGTGACCGGCATGGCCAACATACGCGACGTGCTGCCGTTCCCCCGCACCACGGGAAGCCTGGAAATGTGATCTTATGCCGCCGGGGGCGCGCCTGAATAATATCCCGGCTTAAAACCGCATATAAATTGACAGAAACCAAAGCTGATAGTGACGCTTTGGTTTTTGTTATTTTTATGTATGCGCTGCGGAGACCTGGGAAATAATAGCAGCAACAAACATAGACGGAGGTATTTTTATATGGCGAATATACAGCGCGGCCGCGCAGGCTGGAAAAAGGAGGAGGACGTACTGCTCTTCGCGGAGATAGAAAAGAACATGGGCAGGGGGACCCCGCTTAAAAGCGTGTTTGAGGCGGTGGCCGAAAAGACGGGGCGAAAGCCCAACAGCGTAAGAAATTATTACTATGCCCGCATAAAGGAAAAGGACCTCAGCACCACGGCTCTCCACGCGGGGGCGTTCGTGCCTTTCAGCGAGGAGGAGATACATTCCCTGCTCCGCACGGTGCTGAGCGCCCAGGCAAACGGCATATCCGTCCGCTGCTGCACCATGAGCATGGGCGGCGGGGACAACAGGGCGATGCTGCGATACCAGAATAAATACCGGGCGCTGATCAAGAACCGGCCGGCGCTGGTAAAGCAGGTGGCTGAGGAGCTGAAGGCCGAGGGGGTGGACTTTGACCCATACCGCAAAGCGCTTCAGAGCGAGGGGCGCGCAAGGGCGGCGGGCAGCGTAACGGCGCGTATAAGCAGGCTCAAGGGAATGGACGGCGCGGCGTTTATGGAGGGGCTTGACTACATAACCTCCATAGCCGAGGAGGCCGAAAGGAAAGAGAAGGCGTACCGCCGCGCCGAAAGCGAGCTCCGGGAGCGCATACGCCGCCAGGAGGAGGAAATAAACGCCCAGCAGGGCAGGTTCCACGCGCTGCTTCTGATGTACCGCAGGCTGGTCAGCGCAAACCGCGACTTTATAGGCATGGCCGGCAGGGAGGCGGGGCCGGTATCGGAATACGCAAGGCAGCTTGCCCGCAGCGTTGCGGACTGCGAAAAGGCGCTTACCGAATATCAGGCGTAGCTTACATCAAACTTTGGGCTCGTTAAGGGGCCGCGGCCTCTTATGGCTTTAACTGCGCCGCCTGCCATGGTATAATTTACCGTAAGGTAAATTACGGCAAAGGAAAGGTAAACGGCATGGATCTTTTTTCGGCGGGCATGAACAGGCACGCCCCGCTGGCGGACAGGATGCGCCCGAGGACGCTGGACGAATTCGCGGGGCAGCAGCATATAGTGGGCAAGGGGAAGCTTCTGCGGAGGGCAATAGAGACGGATTCCCTCCAGTCCAGCATATTCTTCGGCCCCCCGGGCTGCGGGAAGACCACGCTGGCCTCCATAGTAGCCAACACCACGGGATCGGATTTCGTAAAGCTCAACGCCGTCACCTCCGGCGTCAAGGACGTACGCGAGGTGATAGCCGGCGCGGAGAACAATCTCAGGCTTTACGGCAGGGAAACGTATCTTCTGCTGGATGAATGCCACCGCTGGAGCAAGGCGCAGAGCGACAGCATACTGCCCGCCCTGGAGCGCGGGATAATAAAATTCATAGGCTCCACCACGGAAAACCCTATGGTATCCATGACGGGGGCTATTGTGTCCAGGTGCCGCGCCTTTCAGTTTTACCCCCTTACCGAAGAGGACGTAAAAAAGTGCGTCAGGGCCGCAGTGGCCGATAAGGAACGGGGCATGGGCAATTATGATACGGAGATAGACGAAGGGGCGTATGATCACATCGCCCGCGTAGCCAACGGGGACGTGCGGACGGCGCTCAACGCCATAGAGCTGGCCATACTCACCACCGAGGCGGACGGGAACGGCGTTATACGCATAACGGAGGATATTGCCGCCGACAGCATACAGCAGAAGCTCATAAACTGCGACGATCAGCAGTTTTACGATATGCTGTCCGCCTTCTGCAAGAGCCTGCGGGGCGGGGACAGCGACGCGGCGATAGCATGGTTCGCCCGGCTCATATATGCGGGCATAGATCCCAGGATAATCTGCCGCAGGCTCATAGCCCACGCCTCGGAGGACGTGGGCCTCGCCAACCCCCAGGCCATGGTGCAGGCGGTGGCGGCGGCCCAGGCGCTGGAGTTCATAGGCATGCCGGAGGCGGGGCTGTCCATCACGCAGGCCATAATATTCATCTGCGAAAGCCCGAAATCCAACTCGGTAGTCATGGCAAAGGATGCTGCCTTCGCCGAGGCAAAGAGCATACCGGACCAGCCGGTGCCGATACACCTTCGGGATACCAGCTATCCCGGGGCGGCAAAGCTGGGCCACGGCAGGGGCTATAAATACCCCCATGACTACCCCGGCCATGTCGTAGCGCAGGAGTATATGCCGCCCAGCGTCAAGGGCCACAGATACTACATACCCGGCGAGCTGGGCAGCGAAGGGAAGATACGCCAGAACCATATCAATCAGGGAAGGATAAAGGAAAAATGATAAGCAGGACATCGGCTGAAAGGGTGCTAAACGCGGCCCTGGCAACAGGGGGAGATTTCGCGGAGCTTTACATGGAGGACGGGGAGAGCCACAGCATATCCATGCTGGACGGCGTCGTGGAAAACGCCGCATACAGCCGCGTCAGGGGCGCGGGGGTGCGCATACTTTCAGGCACCCGCTCCGCCTATGCCTATACGGTGGACATATCCGAACCGGCCCTTGTGGAAACGGCGAAAAGGGCCTCCGCCATAATAAAGGGCGAGGGCGCCGGCGCGCTGCCATTTACGGATATACGGGACGGCGGCTATAAGTGCCGGATACCCTTCTCCGCTGTGGACAACGCAAGGCGGGTGCGCCTTTTAAAGCTCGGCACAGACGCGGCGAAGGCCGAGCCCGGCGAGATAACCAAGGTCAGCGCCGCATATATGGATACGGACAAAAAGGTGCTGGTCTGCAACACAGAGGGGGTATGGGCGGAGGACAGGCGTCCGCGCACCCGCCTTGCCTTTACTGCGGTTGCAAGCGACGGCGTGGAATTCCAGACCGGACAGGAGGTATCGGCCTTCGGCATGGGCTTTGAGGCCTATGAGCTGATAGACCCGGAAAAGGACGGACGCACCGCCGCCCGTACCGCCGTTACAATGCTTCACGGCGCGGACTGCCCGGCGGGGTATATGCCGGTGGTGATAGACGGCGGCTTCGGCGGGGTGATACTGCACGAAGCGTGCGTGCATTCCCTGGAGGCTACCTCCGTCGCACGCGGCAATTCCGAATTCTGCGGGAAGCTGGGCCAGAAGATAGCCAGCGACATAGTCACCGCCATAGACGACGGCACTCTCCCCGGCGAATGGGGCAGCATACGCTATGACGACGAGGGGACCCCCTCCCGCTGCAACGTGCTCATAGAAAACGGCATGCTCAAGAGCTATCTTGTTGACAGGCTGGGCAGCCGTATAATGAACCAGCCCATGACGGGCTCCGCCAGG
>CALCEX010000257.1 GCA_937900325.1 uncultured Clostridia bacterium
ACCTTGCCCTTGATGGCGGCCTCGGTGAGCACCCTGGTGGTTTCCTGGAAGGAGGCGGCGGAGAGGAAGGAATCGGTAGCAAGAGCGGCCTTGGTTATGCCCAGCAGCTTGCGCTTTGCGACTGCGGGCTGCTTGCCCTCCAGTATGACCCTCTCGTTCTCGTTCTCAAAGGCGAATATATCTACCAGCTCGCCGGGGAGCAGGGTGGTGTCGCCCGCATCCTCTATCTGTACCTTGCGCAGCATCTGGCGGATAATTATCTCGATGTGCTTATCCGCGATCTCAACGCCCTGGAGGCGGTATACGCTCTGTACTTCCTTGAGCATATATGCCTGAACGCCCTTTACGCCCTTTATCTTCAGTATATCGTTGGGGTTGATGGAGCCGTCGGTGAGCTCGTCGCCCGCGTCCACCACGTCGCCGTCCCTGACCCTCAGCTTTGAGCCGAAGGGGATAAGGTACTTGGCGCTCTCGCCGTCGTCGTTGGTTATGGTCGCCTCGCGCTTCTTGCCCTCGGTAAGGGAGACGCGGCCGCCTATCTCGGAGATGACTGCAAGGCCCTTAGGCTTGCGCGCTTCGAATATTTCAACGACACGGGGAAGACCCTGTGTGATATCGTCGGCCGATGCAACGCCGCCAGTATGGAAGGTACGCATGGTAAGCTGTGTGCCGGGTTCGCCTATGGCCTGCGCAGCTATGATGCCAACGGCTTCGCCTATGTCTACCTTGCCGCCGGTCGCCAGATTGGCGCCGTAGCAGTGCGCGCATACGCCGTGCTCGCTGCGGCAGGTGAATACGCTGCGGCAGTTTACGGTTTTTATGCCCGCGTTGATTATGCGGTCGCGTATGCTGAAGGTTATCATCTCGTTGCAGGGGATTATGAGCTCGCCGGTGGCGGGATCGTAAACATCCTCTGCGGTGTAGCGGCCCAGCAGCCTGTCGCTGAGGGGCTCTACCACCTTGTTGCCCTCCATAATGGCGCTTATGGGCATACCCTTCGGGCGTTCGCCCCGGGAAGCGGCGCAGTCCTCCTCGCGGATTATGACGTCCTGGGATACATCGACGAGCCTTCTGGTCAGATAACCGGAGTCTGCGGTGCGCAGCGCGGTATCCGCCAGGCCCTTTCTGGCGCCGTGGGAGCTTATGAAGAACTCCAGAACCGTAAGTCCCTCGCGGAAGTTGGCCCTTATAGGCACCTCTATGATCTGGCCGGAGGGGTCCGCCATAAGTCCGCGCATACCCGCAAGCTGACGTATCTGGTTCTTGCTGCCTCGGGCTCCGGAATCCGCCATCATGGCAATGGGGTTGTAGGGATCAAGAGAGCTCATCAGCGCGTCTGTGACCTTATCTGTGGCGTCCTCCCAGACCTTTATGACATAGCTCCTGCGCTCGCTGTCGGAAAGCATACCGGCGTGGAACAGGTTATCTATATCCGCCACCTCGTTCTCGGCCTTTGCGATTATCTCCTTCTTCTCTGCAGGCACCTGTATATCCTGGAAGCCTACGGTTATACCGCCGCGGGTAGAATATTTATAGCCGAGGGCCTTTACGGCGTCCAGCATCTCCGAGGTGCGGGTGGGACCGTATTTGCGGTAGCAGCGGTCGATTATCTTTCCCAGATCCTTCTTTACTACCAGCTTATCTATCTCCAGGCTGAACATATCGTCCAGCGTTTCACGCGGCACATATCCGAGATCCTGAGGTATTGCATCGTTGAATATCAGACGGCCCACGGAGGTGTCTATGACGCGGCGGTACTTTTTGCCTTCCCACTCGCGCTCTATGCGCACCTTGACCTTGGACTGGAGGGTGACCTCGCCCATCTGATATGCCATGAACGCCTCGTCCTGGCTGCTGAAAGCCTTGCCCTCGCCCTTCATGCCGTCGCGCTGAAGGGTAAGGTAGTAGCAGCCAAGCACCATATCCTGGGTAGGACAGGTAACGGGCTTGCCGTCCTGAGGCTTCAGTATGTTGTTCGAGGCCAGCATAAGGAAGCGTGCCTCGGTCTGGGCCTCAACGGAAAGAGGCACATGGACCGCCATCTGGTCGCCGTCAAAGTCGGCGTTGAACGCGGTACACGCAAGGGGGTGCAGCTTTATGGCGCGTCCCTCTACCAGCACCGGCTCAAATGCCTGTATGCCCAGGCGATGCAGCGTAGGCGCGCGGTTGAGGAGCACGGGATGCTCCTTTATCACATCCTCCAGTACGTCCCAGACCTCGGGCTTTACGCGCTCCACCATGCGCTTCGCGCTCTTTATGTTGTGCGCGTATGCGTCCTCCACAAGCTTCTTCATTACGAAGGGCTTGAACAGCTCCAGCGCCATCTCCTTCGGCAGGCCGCACTGATACATCTTGAGCTCGGGGCCTACGACTATAACGGAGCGGCCGGAATAGTCCACTCGCTTACCCAGCAGGTTCTGGCGGAAGCGTCCCTGCTTGCCGCGCAGCATATCGGAGAGGGACTTGAGGGGCCTGTTGCCGGGGCCGGTAACGGGGCGTCCGCGCCTGCCGTTATCTATGAGCGCATCCACTGCCTCCTGAAGCATACGCTTTTCGTTGCGCACTATGATATCCGGCGCGCGCAGCTCCAGCAGCCTCTTGAGGCGGTTGTTTCTGTTTATAACTCTGCGGT
>CALCEX010000258.1 GCA_937900325.1 uncultured Clostridia bacterium
CCCCGCGACCATGTCGGTATCCATGCGGTCGCCTATCATTACCGCTTCCTCCGAGTGTACGCCCAGTATCCTGAGGCCCGTTCGCATCATGAGCGGGTTAGGCTTTCCTATAAAATAGGCGTTCTGACCGGTGGCCATCTCAATGGGAGAAATCATTGCCCGGCATGCGGGAATTATACCCTCTTCAGAAGGGCCGGTAAGGTCGCTGTTGGTGCCGATGAGCTTTGCGCCCTTCATCACCAGATGCACCGCCTTCAGTATGTTTTCGTAGTTGTAGGTATTACCCTCGCCGATTATAACGTAATCCGGGTCAACGTCATTCATGGTGATACCCTCGTCGTGAAGAGCCATTATGAGGCCTGCGCCGCCTATTACGTAGGCGCTGCTGTCCGGCGACTGAGAGCTTATGAAGCGTGCGGTCGCCAACGCACTTGTATAGAAATGGCTTTCGTCCACATCAAGCCCCATGCGCTTGAGCTTTTGCTGAAGCTCCTTGGGTGAGCGCTCGGAGGAGTTGGTGAGGAAAAGAAAATTCTTGTTTTCTCTGTACAGCCAGTCAACGAACTCCTTTACGCCGGACAGAAGCTTGTTGCCGTGATAAATCACGCCGTCCATATCGCATATAAAACCCTTCTTCTTCCTTAATTCGTTCATATCATTCCTTCTTTCTTTCAGCTATTCTTTATGATAAGATAGTACATCCATAATGTCAAATTTAAAAGCAGACTTTTATAAAAAATATATTATATTACTTTTATAAAATCCTCAACCTCGTCCATTGACGGAATGGAAGGAGCCGCTCCTTTTCTCGACACGGCAATAGCTGCCGCCGCGGTACTCCTCTTCAGGTTTTCCTCTATTGACGATTTACATACTAATCCGTAAATAAAGTATCTCCGGCAGCGGTGGTATCCACGGCCTCAACTTTTTTTGATGGCTCATAGACAATTTCATTCCGAAAACTGCAGAGCGCTCCCCTTTCTCCTAATGTAAGGACTATATCTGTATTTCGGTATTTTTTCTTTAAAGCATTGATCATATCCTCTGGCTTCGCTGCACCCGTCAGCTCTTCTCCTTCTATTTCATTAAGCAGGAGTACGCTTATTTGGGATAAATCATAGGAGCATAGCTCTTTATTGATAGGAGAAGGGTTTAATACGATGGTCATTTTTCTCTCCCACGCCTTGTCAATTATATATTCCAATTGATTTATTTCATTTTGTAAAAGCAGTATATCCCCGGCCTGAAAGTTATCCAAAACCTCATCTATATTTTCTTTCCGCTGCGACCGGTTTGCGCCGCCATAAAGCAGTATGCTGTTTTGGCCGTTTTTATCGACCTGTATAACAGCATGACCGCTCTTTCCTTTAACAGTTTTTAAATAAGCAGTATCTATCCCGTGTTCCTTGCAGCAATTTCTGAGGCTTTCACCATCTTCTCCTACAAGCCCTGCTATATATACCTGAACTCCGGCTTTACCTAAGGCAATAGCCTGATTTAATCCTTTGCCGCCGTAATAGGTTTCCAACGACAAGGATTCAATTGTCTCTCCCGGCCTGTAAATATGATCAACCTCATATACAAAATCATAATTCAAAGACCCCATGACCAATACTCTCATCTGTACTTTCTCCATTCAACACATTTTTTATTTAAATGCGCTCCCCGCAGCATTTAATGACAGTGCGGAAGTCTCGTTACATGCTATTTCTTAATTGGATGCCTGATCACGGTTTTCAGTTTATCCGGCGCAACTTTTCTGGCATCACTAAGATATATTTCATGATGAAGGCGCTTATCCGTAATATCGAGGACATACCCCTGACTCTCCATAAATTCATGCATCAATGCTACCGTCGCTGGTTCATCATCATAGAAACCGATGTGCATGCACTGAACGCACAGTCCCTCATCATAAGTCAAAAATTCGACCTTTGAAAAGTCCATCTTTTTCTTCCTGGTAGCTTCGCTGATAGCCCAGTCAAAATCAGCCTTTGTAACGAAATCAGGCAAACGAATGACCGAGATCCACTCGAAGTTCTCCTTATGGGAATAGTCTATTCCGGCGACACCATCCTGCCACCAGAAGCCTTCCAAC
>CALCEX010000259.1 GCA_937900325.1 uncultured Clostridia bacterium
TATCATCTTGTTGATTATGCCGGAGGTCACATCCCTTAGGGTAAAGGAAGACATTTCTTCCTCTATGACGGTGTGCATCCCGATATGAAGCAGCAAGTCGCCCAACTCCTCGCAGAGGGCGAAGGGGTCGCCGCCGTCTATGGCGTCTATTACCTCATAGGCTTCCTCGATAAGGCCGGAGCGCAGAGTTTCGTGGGTCTGTTTCGCGTCCCAGGGACAGCCGCCCGGGGCGCGGAGACGGCGCAGCACCGCCATCAGGCCGTTCATATCGCCGCGATCAAGCTTGTCCTGAGATGCGGCGGGAGGCACTATGCAGCAGGTGGCGGCGGAATAGCTATTCTGCCTGTCCAGCTCAAACAGGGGTATCTCTTTTACGCGGTATTCGCCATCGGCTTCCATATCGCAGAAGTATACGGTGTATTCATCGGGGTAATAATCAAGCAGCGCCAGCTTTACGTCGCCTGCGCAGAGCCCGGTGTCCATCTCCTCTATGCATAACGGCAGGAAGGGGTCTATGGCGCTGGGAAGAGCGTTGGCGGCGCATATCGTGCGCCTGTCGGATAAGGTAAGAGGAAGGCCGGACAGCGCGGCGTCAGAGTAGCCTATGCCGGGAAGCACCTTCAGGGTCACGGCAGCTTTTGCCGCGGCTTCGCGAATGGCAGAAAGCTGGCCCTCGCCTATGCCGCGGCCGGGTACGGCATAAACGGCGTCGCAGCCGCACATCAGCTTTGCCGCTATCGCCAGGTTTAATTCGTCATAGTCGCAGCTGCTGTCGTACAGGTCGTCCATTGAGATATATGGCAGCCCCGCATCCGTTATCCAATTGGCGCAGGGGGAATACGCGGTTTGAAGAAACAGCCTGTCGGCATGCTCTATTGCCGATCTGGAGGCTGCGGTGATGCTTCCGGGTACGGAAAGGGGGGCTATGATGAGCTTAGTCATATGATTTCTCCTTTTTTACTGTTCGCTGCCGTAAATAAGCCTTTTTAGCTTTTTGCCTCCGGGTATGTAGTTGAGTTCTTCGCGGCTGAACATACGCAGATATATTGCAAGCGCGCCGTATACGCATACGCCCAGAGCGACGGATACCAGAACCCCGAGGGTGACATGGCCAAGCTTATCCATAAAGGAGAAGCACATATACGCCATGGCCCCCATCACGGCGGAGGAGAGCAGAGGCTTTAGTATAACGTCCCATAAATTCATATTTATATGCGCCTTGCGCACGGCGTAGGCCGTATCTGCGATGCCGGCGAAGGCGTAGCAGACCACGGTGGATATGGAAGCCCCCTGTATATTGACGGAAGGTATATTTGTGAGCGTTACCAGCGTTATCACCTTGAGTATAAAGCCTATGAACAGGTTGAACAGCGGTATGTTGGGCCTGCCCAGACCCTGTATTATGCC
>CALCEX010000260.1 GCA_937900325.1 uncultured Clostridia bacterium
GGAATAGCCCTCCTTGAGCATCTCCTCCAGCACATATCTGTCGCCCACCTTTGTTTCGGCGATGTTTATGCCAAGCTCATTCATACGCTTCTTTAGTCCTATGTTGGACATGACAGTAACCACCAGCGTATCCTTTTTCAGCCTTCCTTCGGCCTTCATTGCCTTAGCGCATATGCCCATTATGCGGTCGCCGTCCACTATATTGCCGCGCTCGTCAGTCGCTATCACCCGGTCCGCGTCGCCATCAAAGGCAAATCCCGCATCGGCGTCCGATTCCGCCACAAGCTCCTGCAGCCTCTCGGGATGGGTCGATCCGCACTTGTTGTTTATGTTGATGCCGTCCGGCTCGGCTGCCCTGGGATAAACCCTTGCGCCAAGCTCAGTGAATACATCGTAGGCTATCTCCGACGCCGCTCCGTTTGCACAATCCAGCATCACTGTCAACCCGTCAAAACGGTTCCTTGCGGTGGACTTGAGGAATTCCTTATACTCCTGCACAGCCCTTTTGGCTATTATTACATGGCCGACGTTTTCGCCGGTAGGCAGCTCAAAATCCATACCTTCCCGCACAAGCTTTTCGATTTTGTCCTCCAGCTCATCGGACAGCTTGAAGCCCTTGCCGTCAAACCATTTAATTCCGTTATATTCCATTGTATTATGCGATGCGCTGACCATCACCGCGGCATCCGCCTCGTATGCTCTGGCCAGGTACGCCATCGCCGGTGTGGGTATCACTCCCACGTCTATCACATCGCCGCCTACGGAACAAATGCCAGCCGTAAGCGCCGCGGAAAGCATATCGCCGGAAAGGCGCGTATCTCTACCGAGCAGTATGCGCGGCTGATGAACCTCGCTGGTAAGCACATACGCTCCCGCCTTGCCTATTTTCAACGCCAGCTCGCAGCTAAGATCCTTATTTGCCACGCCGCGCACACCGTCTGTTCCAAACATTCTCGCCATACGTCTTACTTCCTTTCAGCCTGCTTCATGATATACTCTATGGCGGACGTTGCAGCTATGGCGCCGTCAGCCGCCGCCGTCACTACCTGACGCAGCGGGGTATCCCGCACGTCTCCCGCGGCATACACGCCGGGAATATCCGTCCGCATATATTTATCGGTTATTATACGCCCGGCTTCGTCAATAGAGACTTTACCCGCAAAAAGCTCAGTGTTCGGTTCAACTCCAACGGCTATGAAAAGGCCCTCGGCCATTATATCCCGCCGGCTGCCGTCCAGCGTGCTTTTTACCGTAATCCCCTCCAGCTCGTCGCCTCCTATGAGCCCGGTTATCACGCCGGAGCCCAAAAACTCTATATTGTGGGCGGTAAACATCGCCCGCTGCAATGTTTCTGCAGCCCTGAGCCTGTCTCTGCGGTGAATGACATACACCTTCTTGGCGAAGCGGGATAGATACAGTGCGTCCGATACCGCAGTATCCCCGCCGCCGGCCACGGCGACAGCAGCGTTGCGGAAAAACGCGCCGTCGCAGGTAGCGCAATAAGACACACCCGCCCCCGTAAGCTCCTCTTCCCTGTCCAGCCCCAATTTTTTGGGGCGGGCGCCGGTGGCTATTACCACAGCCTTTGCCTCTATCGTTTCCCTGCCGCAATGCAGCCGCTTTATATCTCCCTCCAGCTCGACGCCGTCCACGGCGATGCGCTTTATCTCCGTTCCAAAACGCTCCGCCTGCTTCTGCATATTCGAGCCTATGGCGAAGCCGTCTATGCCGTCCGGGAACCCCGGATAGTTATCCACCTGCGTCGTCTTTGTTATCTGACCCCCTACCAGCATATTCTCAAGAAGCACGGTATCCATGCCGCCCCTTGCGCCGTAGAGCCCCGCCGCGAGCCCTGCCGGCCCGCCGCCTATTATCGCTATATCGTACATATCATATCTCCAAGGAAATTGCTTTATATATTCTACAACAAAGCAGTCCTTTTGACCACGGTGTATTTTATGAAAAAGAAAAACCCCGGAATTTTGACTTTCCGGGGCCTTGAACGTTTTGATAAAATTTATCTCTTGGAGAACTGAGGAGCGCGACGGGCTGCCTTGAGGCCGTACTTTTTCCTTTCCTTCATCCTGGGGTCACGGGTCAGGAACCCTGCCTTCTTGAGGGCGCCGCGAAGTTCGGGATCCGCGGTGATCAGGGCGCGGGAAATACCGTGACGGATAGCGCCGGCCTGGCCGGTATAGCCGCCGCCGTAAACGTTGACCTTTACATCAAACTTACTGAGGGTATCGGTCAGCGCCAGAGGAGCGCGGACGATCATCTTGAGGGTCTCATAGCCGAAGTAGTCCTCTACATCGCGGCCATTGATGGTGATAACGCCGGTTCCGGGAATAAGGCGAACGCGGGCAATGGATTTCTTACGCCTGCCGGTACCAAGATACTGAGTAGTGGCTGCCATTTCTTAGTTCCTCCTTATTACTTGAGCACCAGAGTCTCTGGCTTCTGGGCTGCGTTCTTATGCTCCGAACCCGCGTATATGCGAACCTTCTTGAGCATCTGACGGCCAAGGGGACCCTTGGGCATCATAAGACGGATGGCTTCATATACGGCAAACTCGGGTTTCTTTTCCATGAGCTGACGATAGGTGAGTTCCTTAAGTCCTCCGGGATAGCCGGTATGATGATAGTACTTTTTCTTATCCAGTTTGTTTCCTGTGAGAATGACCTTGTCCGCGTTGACGATGATCACATGATCGCCGGTATCAACGTGGGGGGTATATATGGGCTTATTCTTACCGCGAAGTATAGCGGCTACCTGAGATGCGAGACGGCCGAGCACCATGCCTTCCGCGTCCACAACGTACCACTTGCGTTCTACGGTTTCGCCTTTTGCCATATAGGTATTCATGGCTAAACCTCCTGAGTAGTAATAATTAAAAAGATTACCTGCTGCGTAAGACGCGGACCAATGCACAGCGTGCCGGGGCTGTGGCCGCAGAAACACCTATCCTACCAAACGCACATTTGCTATTTTACCCAAATAATGCTCACCTGTCAAGGGAAAAATACCTTATAACCGGGATATTTTATATAATTTGCAGTGTTTTTTGGCGTTGCCGCTCGTTCTGCCCGTCACACCGCTACTCAAGACCTCGAAAGCCGGTCTGCCGCAGGGCTTCATAGAGGACAATGGCAGCGGAATTTGATAGGTTCAAAGACCGCTGGTCATGCCGCATAGGTATGCGTATGGCGTCCTTTTCTCTTCTTTTGAGCAGCTCCGGACCCAGCCCCGCCGTCTCTCTGCCGAATACCAGAAAATCCCCGTCCCTATATTCCACATCGGCATAGCTCCTGGCGGCGTGGGTGGAGGTCAAAAAGAATCTCCCGTCCGGGTACTTCGCTTCCAGCTCCTCGAAGGAATCATAGTAGCTCACGTCCAGATCCTTCCAGTAATCCAGCCCTGCCCGCTTTAGGGTCTTGTCGCTTATTTCAAATCCAAGAGGACGTATGAGATGCAGCCTTGTGCCAGTAACGGCGCAGGTGCGGGAAATGTTTCCAGTGTTTGGCGGTATCTCCGGGTTCACGAGGACTATATTGAACATATCGGCTATCTCCGTTTCTTTTTCCATTCGTATTTTACCACCTGAAGCCATTTTTGCACAATAGCAAAAGGCCCCCGTGAGGAGGCCCCGGCGCAGGGTCTTTTTTCGCTTATTTTTCTTTGTTTTCCGTTATCGTCCTGAGCTTATCGGCGTATACGTCAGTAAGCTCCTTCGCGTACTCCGCGTCAAAGCTGCCTGCAATGACCCGGTAGGCCGTCAAGGCGCTGTCCGGCCGCACCAGCACCCAGCCCCTGTCCACATTTACCTTTACGCCATCCACAAGCTGTATCTGCTCATTGTCCTCGCCTTTGGCAAAGCTCCTCAGCACCCTGCCCATATCCCGCCACGAGCAAGGCACCCTTTTTTCGTTTATCGCAACCTTTGGCAAGCCTTCCAGGTATTCCTTCAGTTTTCCCGCAGGATACAGCTCTGCCGCCCGTATTATCTTTGCTTCCGGCTCAAAAAGCTCCGGCAGATAAGCGCCCGCCTCTATT
>CALCEX010000261.1 GCA_937900325.1 uncultured Clostridia bacterium
CTCTCCGGAAGCAGCGCCAGCATGGACTCGTTGAATTTGGAAGATGAGGACACCAGCAGCACGCTGTAACGGCGCTCGGCAAATTCCATTTGCGCATCCCTCCTTCTCCCTGAATAATAAAGTGCGGCTATTTTGTGTAAAAATCGATTATAGCCTGAGGCAGGCTTGCCGCTATAAAGCCGCTGCGCGCCGCGGTTGATTGTGCCTTTTTAAGAGTGCCGGGCAGCATTGCAAATTTTGCCCTGACGTCTTCAGAAGCCGTATAGAGGTTGATATCCGCCGCCTCTGGCAGCGCCATATCCTGACGGATGCCGTCAAGCCCCGCGTATATTATCAGCGCGAAGGCCAGATAAGGGTTGCAGGCGGGATCGGGGGAGCGCAGCTCTGCCCGGCGGTATTCGCCCTCCGCCGCAGGTATACGTATAAGCTGGGAACGGTTTTCGCTGGACCAGGATATGTACCGGGGAGCCTTGCTGCTGCCGAAGCGCAGGTAGGAATCCTCGAGGGTATTTAAAAATACAGTCATATCGGATATGTGGGCCAGTATGCCGGCTATCACCCGAGGCAGCATATCACATCTGTTCTCCGATTTAACGGATATATTGATGTGCATACCGTTGCCAGGACGATCTTCGAGGGGCTTTGGCGAAAAGTCGGCGCACAGCCCGTTGCGGGCGGCAATGGTATTCACTACGCTGCGAAAGGTCACGGCGTTGTCTGCCGAGGTCAGTGGGTCGGAGTAACGGAAGTCTATCTCGTTTTGGCCGGGGCCCTCTTCATGATGGGCGCATTCCGGCTTTATACCCATCTGCTCCAGGGTGAAGCATACCTCCCGGCGGACGTTTTCGCCCTTGTCCTCAGGGGCGATATCCATATAGCCGGCATTATCGTATGGCAGTCTCGTCGGCTCGCCGTTTTCATCCAGCTTAAAAAGATAAAACTCCATCTCAGAGCCGAAGGCGAAGGATACGCCCTGTTCATGAGCGGAAGCTACGGCCTTGGCGAGTATGGAGCGGGTATCGGCTTCGAAAGGAGCGCCGTCCGGGTACGTTATGTGGCAGAACATTCTTATTACCTTGCCCTGCTCTGAAAGCCAGGGAAGGAAGGTCAGCGTGGAGGTATCCGGATGCAGGAAAAGGTCGGAATGCACCTCGCCGCCAAAGCCCGCTATGGCGGAGGCGTCGATGGCTATGCCGTACCTGAAAGCGCGGCAAAGCTCATCAGGCAGTATGGCTATGCTTTTCTGCCTGCCGCGGATATCGCAGAAGGCAAGGCGCACAAACTTTACGTCCTCCTCTGCCGCGTACTGCATTACTTCGTCTGCTGTGTACTTCATAATCCCTCCTTAGAAAGTGAGAAACGCCCATTCATATTGGGACACATTGTCCTTGAATATGAATGAACGCCCTTGCCCATTATTATCGGAATGTTAGCATAATACTGAACCCGCGTCAATGGTTTTTTGACTGTAAGGACAAAATTTCAAGTCGGCCTTGACATCTGACACATATGCGGTATAATACCTTTTCATAAAGGCAAAGGCGTCTCGGAGGGTGTTTTCCGCGACGCATTTTTTATTTAAGCTATTAAATTTTTATTATAAAAGGAGAAAAAGAATATGAATTCGGTACCGGATTATTTCGGAAGCCTGGTGTTTGACGACAGGGCGATGAAGGCAAAGCTGCCCTTCGGAGTGTATGATTCGCTCAGAAGGACGATCGACGAGGGGGCCAACCTGAATACGGACGTTGCCAACGCGGTAGCCGACGCAATGAA
>CALCEX010000262.1 GCA_937900325.1 uncultured Clostridia bacterium
GGTTTGCCAGCGCGTCAAATATACGGCTGTCGATCGCTTCGGACGGATCTGAGGGCATAAGGCCTTATATTCCTGACGGTATTTACAAGGATATACTCGGCGTGCTGGGCGGCGCAGCCCCCATCACGCTGCAAAGCCTCTCCCGGGAGACCATATACGCCCTGCGCCGTATGAGCATCGAGCAGCTCAGGTCGCTGCCCGATGTGACGGAGGGCCTTGAAAACCTGCTCTATTCCGCCTGCCGCAGCTGCTCCGACATAGCCTCATTACTCGCAGCGGTAAAAAGCCGCCGTTATACAATGGCCCGGCTCAAGCGCATATGTATGTGCGCCCTGCTCGGCATTTACGGCAGCCCAATAAAAAAGCTGGACAGCCTGTTTATTCGCGTGCTCGGCATACGTCGCGAAGCGCAGTCTCTCCTATCCGCCCTGCATGAAAAATCAGAGCTGCCCGTGATCACGCGCTACAAAGACGTATCAAAGCTCAGCGAGAAGCAGCTCGAGCTGATGGCGCTTGAGATGCGCTGCGCCGACATAGCGGCATTGGGCAGACCGTCCCCTTCACCTGTGAAGTCCGACTTCTCCTATCCTCTGATCATAGTTTGACCATTGCTCCGCATACATATAACCGACCGTATGCGGAGGTATTATCTTGAAAAAGCTTGTCACATATTCGGTATGCGCGCTTTGCTGCTGCGTATTGTTCCTGTACAGTCCTGCCGCGGTCTCACAGGCCTCGGCAGGCTTTTTGATCTGGCGTGATTCGCTTCTGCCAGCCCTGCTGCCTTTTTTCGTCTGCGCCGGCGTAATGCAGAATACCGGCGTATCCGGCAGGCTTGAACGCGCCTCCCTGATATTCCTTTCCCTGATCTCCGGCGCGCCGGCCGGCGCAAGGCTGCTGTCAGGCTACGGCAAGCCTGACGCCCGCTCCGCCGCCATACTCAACAACGTCAGTCCCATTTTCATATACGCCTCATTCTGCTCCGGCATGACCGGCTGCCCGCGGCTTGCGCTTTACATACTTCCGGCGCAGTTCTTGGCCGCGGCAATAATGCTTATACTCTTTCCCATACGCATAAACCCCCGTCCGCAGGCATCCCTTTCCTCTCCCCTTCGTCTCCTGTCGAACGCCCTGCAAAGCAGCGTTTCCGCAATGCTGAACATATGCGCGGCCCTGGTGTTCTTCTCGGCGCTCATGGGTGGGTTTGGGGCCATGCTGGGCTCAGGCAAAAGCAGCTGCCTGCCGGGCGCCGTGCTGTATGGTATGCTGGAAATGGCAGGAGGGAGCGCTGCCCTGAGCAGCCTCGGCATAGGCATGCGGCCTCTCGGGACAGCCGCGGCATTCGTGTTTTCCTTCGGTGGGCTGTGCGTCTACGCGCAGTCGCTTTCTTTTGCGCCGCTTCCATTCCTGCGCTATTTTTCCGCAAAGATGATGCAGGGCATGCTTTCCGCAGCGATAGCATATGTTTTACTCACTCTGTTCCCGCTTCCGCAGCCGGTGTACCGTTCCGTAACGGCGGATACGCTGCTGCACAATACGCTGTCTATCGCAGCGGCGCTGGGCGCAATGCTCATCGCGCTGTCCGCAGTGATGATGCTCGGGGCGGCGGGACGGTACAAAAGAGCCAAAAGAAAAAGCGCCCCTGACGGAGCGCAATAAAGCTCAAGCTTTAATCGTCAAAATCGTCATCGTCTTCATCATCGAAGTCGTCGTCATCGAAGTTCTTGTGCTTCTTGAACAGGCCGAACAGGAAGCCGCCCTTTTTGCCGCCCTCGTCCTCATCGTCATCGTAATAATCGTCGTCTTCCTCTTCATCGACGTCGTCCACAGGCTCTGCCGCCTTGCGCCTGCCGCGGTTGCTCTCGGATACGGAGTTGCGCGGCTCGCTCTTAGGCTGAGGAGATACCGGCTTGCGCGCCGGCTGCGCTGCGGCGGCAGCAGAAGCTTCCGTTTGCTGCTGTACGCTCGCCATTACATCGTCGGCGCTCATCGCCGGCTTTGAGGGCTGGGTGATCTGCTGTATAGGCTGTACCGGGGTGGCTACTCTCGCCCTTGCGCCCAGATCCTTGCGGTTTACGTTGACAAGGTTCTTGTACTCGTCGAGGAATCTTTCAAGATCCGCCAGTATGTCGTCGGCATAGGTCTTGGCGTTCTCAAATACCTCATTGGCGTTGTATTCCGCCTTTGCGGCAAGGAGCTGCGCCCTCTTCTGCGCCTCCTGATATATCTCGTCCTCGGCGATGAGCCGTTCGTACTCCTCACGAGCCTTTTCAAGCACCAGATTAGCCTTGTTCTGTGCCTCCGCCACTATGGCATTGGCCTTGCTGTTGGCGGCGTCGATGGTCTCCTGTGCGGTGTCGTTTGCGCTGTCTATGGTATTCTGAGCCTCTATCATAAGGCTGTTTGCCCGGCGTATATCCTCCGGAATGGTAGTCTTAAGATCGCCGAGAAGATCAAAAACCTCCTCAACGTCCACATTGCGCTTGGTGGCGCTGCCGGAAAGCTTAGGCTTAGGGCTGTTCTCTATAAGGTCCTCAAGCTGATCTATAATGTCGTAAATTTTGAGGTTCTGCATATTATTGCTCATCGCTCAATCAACCTTTCTGCGATTTTATTTTTTATTGCGTCGGGCACCAGCCCGTCGATATCCTTCCCATAGGAAGCCATCTCCTTGACCGCACTGGAGCTTATGAACTCAAGCTCCGGTCTCGCCAGAAAATAGACTGTTTCTATGTCTGGCCTAAGAAATTTATTGGCTCCCTCCATAGACCTTTCGTATTCGAGGTCTCCGCCGTTCCTTATTCCGCGTATTATGGCCGATGCGCCCTTCTTCCTTGCGAAATCCACCGCCAGGCCGCTGTATGCCTCGGTATGGACGTTGCTGAGCCCCTCCGCCCTTGCCGCCTCCGTAAGCAGCCCACACCGCTCATCGGCCGTAAATGCGGGCTTTTTGCTTGGGCTTGTCAGCACCGCTATATATACCATATCAAATAGTCCGGCGGCCCGTATGAATATGTCCATGTGGCCCAGCGTAGGCGGGTCAAAGCTCCCGGTGCATACGGCTATTCTCATTATCGCCTCTCTCTTATGAAGGAAATCGCGGTAAGCTCGCCATAATGGCGCACATCGTATATTTCCAGTCTGTCGTATTCCATTACCGGCGGCAGCTTTGAGTCGTGCTCAAGAGCAATTATGAAGCCTTCGGCCAGCAGCCCCTTATCGTAAAGCGCCGCAGCAGCCTTACCGGCTATGCCTGCGCCGTAGGGCGGGTCTATGAATACCATGTCGAACCTGTCGCCTTTGGAAGCCATCGCGGATACCGCCCGTTCCCAGTCGCAATTATACACACGGCACTTATCCTCATAGCCCAGCTTTTTTATGTTGGCGTTGACCGTGTCTATGCTGTTCCTTGCGCTATCGCAGAAAACGGCGCTTCTTGCGCCCCGCGAAACCGCCTCAAGACCCAGCGCCCCGGAACCGGCGAAAAGATCCAGCACTCTCTTGCCGTATATGTCGAATTGGAGTATGCCGAACAAAGAC
>CALCEX010000263.1 GCA_937900325.1 uncultured Clostridia bacterium
AAAGATTGCGGACCTTTTTTATCGAGCTTAACCCCGCGGATATGAGCAGGGCAAGGCCGGTGGACAGGGGAACGGTAATGATCACCAACAGAAAGGTATTTTTGAGCGCCTGCAAAAAGTAAGGGTCACGGAGCACATAGGAGTAATTGTAAAGCCCAACGCCGAAAAACGTCTGGGAGGCGGAGTTATAGCCTTCCTCAAAGGAATATACGAATACGTCTATCAAAGGGTATATCATGAATACCCCTAAAAACAGTATGGCGGGCAGCAGGTATAGCCAGCCCTTTGCGTTGCTCTTTTCCATATGTTACTCCGTCCGGAAGGCTATGCGCTTTCCGTCAGTTTTATCGAAAAGGAATATCTTGTCAGGCCGCAGGGCAAAGCGAATTTTACCCGAAGCCGCATCGGGCCTGTTTACGGAGCTTATTATGGCCCGAACGGCGTCGGACTCCGCCGCAGGGTGGGAGAATATGACGCTGGTGTCCCTCCCCATTACCTCTATACGCCGGAATGCGCAGCAAAGGGGTGCATTTTCCCCCGGAATGAAGCCTTCGGGGCGTATCCCTATGCTGTACTCGCCATCTGGCGTGCCGATAGCCGGCAGGACATTGTCGTTGCCTATGAAGAGCCTTTTGTCGTGGACATTGCAGGTAAACATATTTATGGGCGGGGTACCGAGAAACTGCGCTACGAACATATTTACGGGCTGGTCGTAAACCTCCTGAGGCTGGCCTATCTGCTGTATCACGCCGGATCTCATGACTATTATCATATCCGAAATGCTCATGGCCTCCTCCTGGTCATGGGTGACGAATATGGTGGTGATACCGGTTTTTTGCTGTATGCGCTTGAGCTCCTCCCGGGTCTGGAGGCGGAGCCTTGCGTCAAGGTTGGAAAGAGGCTCGTCAAGCAGCAGCACCCGCGGCATTTTTACAAGAGCCCGCGCAATGGCAACGCGTTGCTGCTGCCCGCCGGAGAGCGCCTTGGGCTTGCGGTCCATGAGGCCCTCGATCTGAACGAGCTTAGCCGCGTCATAGACGCGGGAGAGCATTTCTTCCCTGGAAAGCCTCTCCTCGCCCTTTAGGTTTTGCAGGGGGAAAAGTATATTCTGCTTTACCGTAAGGTGGGGGTAAAGGGCATAATTCTGAAATACAAGACCGACGCCGCGGTTTTCGGGCGGCAGGTCTGTGACGTCATCCTCGCCGAAGAATATGCGCCCCGCAGTGGGGGAAAGCAGGCCGGAGATGAGGTTTAACGCGGTACTCTTGCCGCAGCCCGAGGGGCCTAAAAGGCCGATAAGCTTACCGTCGGGTATTTCGACGTTGAAGTTGTTTACGGCTATCACGTCCGGGCTGTTCTTGCCATGGCCGGGAAATATTTTGGTGAGATCCTTTAATACGACTTTCATACTGACGTCCTTTGGCGCTGAATTTATCCGTAAAAGATGCCTTCTGATATTTTAACATATATGGGCGAGGTTTTCCATGATATGGCAATAGTTAAGTTATAAACAAAGAATGGACGCAAACCGTCCATTCTTATTCAATATATGCTTATTTCTCATTTACCACGTTTATGGGCGAGCCGCTCAGAAATG
>CALCEX010000264.1 GCA_937900325.1 uncultured Clostridia bacterium
CTGCGGCGGCCATACCATAGAGGATCCGGAGCCAAAATACGGGCTTGCCGTGACAGGGTTTGTAAGGCCCGATAAGGTGCTTTCCAACTCTTCTGCAAAAGAGGGCGATCTTCTCATACTTACAAAGGCCATAGGCAGCGGGGTGCTCACCACCGCCGCAAAGGCGCAGCTGCTTTCAAAGGAGCACGAAAAGTCGCTTATAGCCGCTATGACCGCCCTTAACGCAAAGGCGCAGCAAGCCATGCTGAAATATGATGTGAATTCCTGCACCGATATAACCGGATTCGGTCTTATGGGCCATGTACGGGAGATGGCGGATGGCAGCGGCCTTACTGCCGAGATAAAGGCTGAGGCGGTACCCATACTTCCCGGCGCACTGGAGCTTGCAAACATGGGAATAATCCCCGCGGGCGCATACCGAAACAGGGAATTCATAGAAAACAGGGTCAGCATACGCGATACCGTAAACAGGGCGGTGTCCGATATACTGTTTGACCCGCAGACCTCCGGCGGTCTGCTTATAAGTCTGCCGGAAAACCAGGCCCACAGGCTTTTGGACGATGTAAAGGCTCATACGCCCGACGCTGCCATAATAGGCTGCATGAAGGCCAAGAGAGAGTATGCGATAGAGGTAGTATAAAAAAATAAAAACGGAGGGAATGAGATTATGAAGCTGGCGATAAGTGCGCCAAGGGGAAAGATGGGCAGGCTTGTGACCAGGGAGGCGCTGAAGCGGCCCGAAGATTTTGAGATCGTGGGCGGCATAGGCCCCAGGGACAGGGACTACATAGGCTGTGACATGAGCGTTGCCGCAAAGACGGACTTCGTAGGCGCAAACACATATGATGATGTGGAAAAGGTGGTCGCCATGAGCGATGGCGTAGTTGATTTTTCTACCACTGAGGGCGCAATGGCGGTAGCCAGGGCCTGCGTAAAGTACAAAAAGCCGCTTATGATGGGTACTACCGGTTTTACGGAGGAGCAGATGGCTGAGCTTGAGGAATGCGCCAGTACTATCCCCATACTCATTGCCCACAATACTTCAAAGGCCGTTAATCTGGTTTACGAGATAGCGCGTATGCTCACAGAGTCCATAGGCGATGAATCCGATATCGAGATAATCGAAATGCACGATAACAAGAAGCTGGATGCTCCCAGCGGCACCTCAAAAGAGCTGGGGGAGATCATCGCGGGCGTTCGCGGCGAAGAGCTTGCCGAGGTTGCGGATTATGGACGCAAGGGCAGGGGACTGCGCAAAAAGGATCATATTGGATACCATTCCGTGAGGGCAGGGGACATCTCCAGCACACATACTCTTATGTTCGGCATGGAGGGCGAGCGTATAGAGATAACTCACAGGGCCTATGATTTCGGCACCTTTGCCAAGGGTGCGCTGGATGGAATACTGTTCCTTCAGGGCAAGGAGCCCGGGGTATACGCTTACAGGGAAGTGCTGGGTCTGTAATTGAATGATAAAAACCGGGCAGAAATTTTGTTTGTT
>CALCEX010000265.1 GCA_937900325.1 uncultured Clostridia bacterium
CGCCGCCGTGCGCGAATCAAAGGAACGTGTGCGTTCTGCCATAAAAAACAGCGGCTTTGATTACCCGGTAGGCAGGATAACCGTAAACCTTGCCCCGGCTGATATGAAAAAAGAGGGTTCGGTATACGACCTGCCCATAGCTCTGGGTATCATATCCGCAACGGGGCAGCTGAAGGAGCTGATGCCGGACTGTATTTATTTGGGCGAACTGGCTCTTGACGGCAGCATACGCGGTATACACGGCATTCTGCCCATGGTGATAAGCGCCAGCGCCCAAGGCTGCGATACCTTCGTGGTGCCCAGCGCCAACGCCCCGGAGACCAGCTATATTTCGTCTGTTACCGCATACGGAGCGGCAAGCCTGAGGGAGGCGGTGGATATAATCAACTCCAAGGGAAGTGCCGTACCGTGGGAAAAAAAGCAGTGGAGCCCCAAACGCATAAGCTACCACAATGACTTTGAAGATATAAGGGGCCAGTACGGGCAAAGCGGGCGGCGGAGATAGCCGCGGCCGGAGGCCACAATATGCTGCTGGTGGGCACGCCGGGCTCAGGCAAGACCATGCTCGCAAAGAGCATGCCATCCATACTGCCGGAGCTTACATTCAAAGAAGCCCTTGAGATAACAAAGATACAATCCATAACCGGCATTATGGAGGCCGGAGAGGGCATAGCCGCGGAGCGGCCCTTCAGATCGCCGCACCATTCGGCGTCTACCGCGGCTCTTGTAGGCGGCGGGCAAAAGGCAATGCCGGGAGAAATAAGCCTGGCCCATTACGGGGTGCTGTTCTTGGATGAATTTCCGGAGTTCAGCAAGGACGTGCTGGAGTCATTGCGGCAGCCTCTCGAGGATGGGGTTGTTACCATAACCCGCGCCAGCGCAAAGGCAACATATCCGGCGGACTTTATGCTTATAGCCGCAATGAATCCATGCCCCTGCGGCTATTACGGCTCCCGTATGCAGGAATGCAGATGCAAGCCCTATGAAATAGCAAAATACCGCAACAGGATATCCGGCCCGCTGCTCGACCGGCTGGATATGCACGTTGAGATGGCGGAGGTGGGGTATTCGGACATCACCTCAAATAAGCCGGGCGAAAGCTCTGCGGCCATTCGGGAGCGGGTGGATGAGGCAAGGCGCATCCAGAGAGAAAGGTACAAAAAGGACGGCATAATATGCAACGCTCAGCTCTCTGCGCGGATGGTTAAGAAATACTGCATACCGGATGAGGACGGTCAGCGGCTCATGCGGCAGGCATACGAGCGGCTTAATCTCAGCGCCAGGGCATATAACAGGGTAATGAAGGTAGCGCGCACAATAGCGGATCTTTCAGGCGGCGGCGATATGACATACGAGCATATCGCCGAGGCTATACAGTACCGCACGGTGGATAAAAAATACTGGGGGGAATAATACGTGAAGGAGGATATGAGACGGTACGATCTGTGGCTGGCCTTCACCGCAGGGTTGAGACCCATGCGGCACAATGAGCTGATCGAAG
>CALCEX010000266.1 GCA_937900325.1 uncultured Clostridia bacterium
CGAAGAAATCAACCGGGAGCTGGGTCATGTGTTGCTGGAGAGCTTTCCCGGTATCAGCGTAGACGTGCATTCCCCGAAAATAAAGATGTGTGTGGAAATACGGGAAAAGGCGTATCTTTATTGCGAGGAAATACCCGGCGCAAACGGCATGCCTACCGGCACCGCCGGCCGCGCCGCGCTGCTCATATCCGGCGGCATAGACAGCCCCGTCGCGGGCTATCTCATGGCAAAGCGCGGCCTTGAGCTTTCCGCCGTACATTTTTACAGCTATCCATATACCAGCGAAAGGGCAAGGGATAAGGTGGTGGACCTTACAGGGCTCGTTGCAAGGTATTCCGGGCCCATAAGGCTGCATCTGGTGCCTTTTACCGAGATACAGCTTGCCATTTATGAGCAATGCCCTCCAAAGGAGACCACGGTGCTTATGCGCAGGCTGATGATGAAAATAGCGGAGCGCTGGGCAAGGGAAGACGGCGCGCTGGCGCTTATTACGGGCGAGGCTCTCGGCCAGGTGGCAAGCCAGACGCTGGAGAGCCTGTGCGTGACGGATGATGCAGTGGATATGCCGGTATTCCGTCCGCTTATAGGGTTTGACAAGGATGATATAATAGATATAGCAAAGAAGATAAATACCTTCAATACCTCCATACTGCCGTATGAAGATTGCTGTACCGTATTTGTGCCCCAGCACCCGGTCACGAAGCCCAAAGTAAAGGATCTTCGCAGCAGCGAGGCCATGGTGGATTTTGAAGGCATGATACAGAGGGCAATGGCGGATACGGAGACGCTCATAGTGACCCGGAGCGGCAGCGAAAGGGCGGAGCCTGATCCAGAAAAGTAAATACATAATATGTTAATCTTTTCTTAACAAAAAACATATTATGCTGATGCTATAATATTAACCATAAACATAGAAGCTCGAAAGGAGGGGCGGCAAAATGAAAAGAAGCATTATGAGCGGCCTGATTGCGGCGGCTGCCGCGATCATGCTCTGCGGCTGTGAATACGCCCCTGCGGCAGAGCTTCAGCCTTCCTTCCAAAAAAGCTCAAAGGCGGTCCCGGCCGCGACCTTCGCCCCGGAGGTCTTTGAAATTGTAAAGGAATATAATTCCAGCCAGGTAGCCGTAAGCGCACCGGCAGAGGAAGATGATATTTATGCGCCGGTGACGATCTCCCGCTGCGCATATTGCGAAAATAACTGCTGCATAGTGTATCCCGCGCTCCAGGATGAGCCTACCGCGGACATGATAAACGCTTCCATGCGTGAAAATATCATGGCCAATGCGGAGAAACTGAACACGGCGGTATTTACTGAATACCGGGTAGAATACAACCGCAACGGATTGTTTTCCGTGCGGATATTCATGTATGACCTTTATGATGAAAGCAATACCTGCCTTGACAGAATGTCTCTGACTTACGATGTGGAGCCGGGTGATCTGTGTAAGAT
>CALCEX010000267.1 GCA_937900325.1 uncultured Clostridia bacterium
CGGCCAGCTGGGCGGCGGCGATAAGGTCTACGTTATCAGCGCGGACAGCAACGGCTGGTATAAGATCGCATACAACAACACCACGGCTTATGTTTCCGGCAAGTATCTCACCAAGGTGAGCGACATCGCCTCCTATACCACCACCAGCGCTACCGTAAACACCGACGGCCTGAACGCAAGGCTATCGCCCAGCATCGACGGCACCGCCATAATGCAGCTGCCCAACGGCACCGCGGTCGCCTTTGTCAAGGACATGGGCAGCGGCTGGAGCATGATAGAATACAACGGAAAGATACTATTCGTATCCCAGCAGTACATTACCAAAAACTGATTTAAAGACACTTCACACGGGGCGGCGGAAACGCCGCCCCGATTTTTACCCTGAAATGAGGAGCTGACAATATGAAACTTTGGGGAACCGTTCGTAAGGACAATAAGATAATACGGCAGCACACCCTTGAATACGCCGATTTAACGCGCGGCACGGCAAAAGGATGGGACGGGTTCATAGGCCAGCTCTGCCATGAGCTCGATCTATCCCGCCCCGTTATACTAAAAAAGCATTTAAAGGAGCTGGAGGACTTCTCCCGTGTGGTGTTCCGCGCAGACGACTTTATGGAGCCGGTGGATTTCGATAAGTTTGAAATAGAGATATTTTATCCAAAGAAAAAATAAAAGCCATTATTTCCCTCGTATCCTGTATATCCTGCCGGGCAGAATAAGCCCATCAAAGCAAAGGAGTTTTAAGGAGACATCACATGGATACACTGGCACTTATACTCGTCATCATAGGCGCGCTGAACTGGGGCCTTGTTGGTCTCTTCCAGTTTGACCTTGTGGCCAGCCTCTTTGGCGGCATGAGCGGCACCTTCGCACGCATTATCTATACGCTTGTAGGCCTTGCAGGAGTATGGGGCATATCGCTGCTGTTCCGTCGAGACGGCATACGCCGCCATGATGACAGTGTGGACTGACGCTTACGCAAAAATAAAAAGGCGCCTCCATGCGCCTCTTTATTTTTTGTCTTTATTTAAGATAGGTATTCATGTACTCTTTTCTTATTTCCACCGGCACCAGCCTGCCGCCCGTCGCCCATGGGATATGTATGGCGTTTTGCATCTTTTCTTCAAGACCGTGACGCCTTATGTATTCTTCCCCTTCCCCTGAGCATAGCTTCACGGGGCCTTCAAATGCGGCGCAGGAGGAGGGCTCTATGAATATGCCCTCTGTATCCAGCAGCGCCCGCATATAATCGTACAGCTTATAATCCTCCACCGTTATCTCGCCCGCAAGCAGCGTCTTCATTACGCCTCCCACGAAACCCGACGGCCTGCCCACCGCAAGCCCATCGGCATGAGTCAGCCCGGTAAGGCCCACATCCTGCACGCATATCTTATTATTCAGTCCGCTTGCCATGCCAAGCAGCATACAGGGGGCCTGAGTAGGCTCTACA
>CALCEX010000268.1 GCA_937900325.1 uncultured Clostridia bacterium
CAGGCTGCCCCAGGACCTCAGGGACGAGATAACCCCGAAGAACATCATAATGATGGGCCCCACCGGCGTGGGCAAAACCGAGATAGCGCGGCGCCTTGCAAAGCTGGTTGACGCGCCCTTTGTAAAGGTAGAGGCTACAAAGTTCACCGAAGTGGGCTATGTGGGCAGGGATGTCGATTCTATGGTACGCGACCTTGTGGAGGCGGCGATCCGCATATGCAAGGATAAGAAGATGAACGCCGTCAGGACGGTAGCGGAGGCCAATGCAGAGCAGCGCCTGATAGACATACTGGTCCCGATGCGCAAGGAGAAATGGCGTGCACCGGAAAATCCGCTGCAATTTCTGCTTGGCGGCGGTGCGGGCAAGGAGCCTGAGCTTACCGAGGACGAGAAGCGGGAGCGGCTTACCAAGCGTGAGGAGGTCACGCGCGAGCTGCGTGCAGGCAGGCTTGAGGATGAGATAGTAGAAGTGCAGATAGAGATGCCCAACAACGGCTCCAACGCCATGATAGCCATGGGCATAGACGTGAACCTCAATGAAATGATGGGAGGCATACTGCCGCCCAAGAAAAAGACCCGCCGGGTAAAGGTATCCGAGGCCCGGAAGCTGCTCGTGCAGGATGAGAGCGAGAAGCTCATAGACATGGACGAGATCACCCAGGAGGCCATAGAGCGGGCGGAGCAGGACGGCATAATATTCATCGATGAGATAGATAAGATAGCCGCCAGCGGCAACACGAGCGGCGCAGATGTATCCCGCGAGGGCGTGCAGCGCGATATACTGCCGATAGTCGAGGGCAGCACTGTAACCACGAAGTACGGCCCTGCCAAGACCGACTTCATACTTTTCATAGCCGCAGGCGCATTTCATGTATCCAAGGTATCGGATCTGATACCAGAGCTTCAGGGCCGTTTTCCGATAAGGGTAAAGCTTGAGGCGCTGACGGCAGACGACTATAAGCGCATACTCACCCAGCCACAGCACGCCATAACCAAGCAGTACGAAGCGCTGCTGAAGATGGATAATATACTGCTCAGCTTCACCGACGATGCTCTTGGCGCTATCGCCAGGTATGCCTTCGCGGCAAACGAGCGGGAGGAGAACATAGGCGCGCGCAGGCTGCATACCATAGTTGAAAACCTGTTGGACGACATATCCTTCAATGCAGGCGGCGATCACCCGCTTACAAAGGTGGAGGTCGATGAAAAATACGTAAAGGAGCATATTTCGAGGGAATACGAGGGTGAGGATCTGCAAAGGTTCATCCTCTGATCCCGTACAATACAGAAGGCAAATGACAGGCAAGCTTACTGCGATAGGTATTATCTCCATAACGGTGCTGCTGACCGGCGCCGGCTGCGTGGAGGCCGCCACCACCGCCAATACCGTCTTTAAAATAGAGACGGAGGGGGTGTCTGCTGCAGCGGAGCGAGATATGGCGGATAACGGCGAGTCCCTCTTTGACCTGCCGACGCCTCAGCCTACCATAGCCCCGATCAAAATAAAAATAAACCCGACTCCGTTGCAGACGGCGGCGCCCGAGGAAAATCCGAATACAGACGCCGGGACTGCTTCCGAGGGCGATACAAGCCCTGCGGTATCTCCAACGCCTGCGAATACTTCCGACTCCGCCGAGAAGCCGAAGTACACAGTTGAGGAGATGGAAGAAACCGAGGGCTATGTCTATGCAAAGAGCGTAAATCTGCGCTCCGGCCCGGGAGAGGATTATAAAATACTCCGGGAATACCGGCAGAACCGCAAGGTTACCATCACCGGCAGGTCGGGCGAATGGTATAGGGTAGAGGTCGGCAAGAGGAAGGGCTTTATGCTCAGGGAATACATAAAGCTGGGCGAGCCGCC
>CALCEX010000269.1 GCA_937900325.1 uncultured Clostridia bacterium
TGCGCTCTCGAATACCTTGGCGAATAGTACGGCGTTTTTCAGTGCCTGTGCCGTCACATGGGGCGACAGGAATATTCCCTGGAAGAATGGTGCGTAGCTGCCGTAATAGGAGCCGACTTCCCTGCCCATTCCGGGTACGGTCAACCGCATCTCAATGCGCTCCAGGGCCTTCCTTGAGCCTGCTATATAGCCGCCGGTCGGTGCTATGCCGCTGCCTATATTCTTAATAAGGGAACCTATCATTACATCAGCGCCGTAATAGGATGGTTCATGTGGGCGTGTGAATTCACCGTAGCAGTTGTCTACCACTATAAACGCATTTGGGGCAAGCTTTTTTGCCATATCGAATGCCGATGCCATCTCCTCCGGCGTCAGCGCGTTGCGCCAGGAGTAGCCGCGGGAACGCTGGAAGTATATCACCTTTTCGCTGCCGGTAATAGCTGCTTTTACGGCATCAGGATCTATATGCCCATCAGAAGTCAGATCCACCTGGCGGTACACGACGCCCATGCGCTTTAATGAGCAGTATTCATTTCCGCTTATGCCTATGGCCTTCTCCAGTGTGTCATATGGCTTGCCCGTAAGGGAAAGCATTATGTCCCCGGGCTCCAGCAGGCCAGACAACGCCGTGAATATCGCCTGCGTACCTGAGGATATCTGCGGGCGGACCAGCGCGTCCTCCGCCTCCAGCGCCGAGGCAAATACCGACCCCAGCGCTTCACGGCCTATGTCGTCATAGCCATAGCCGCTCGTAGGCGAAAAGTGCCTCAGCGCTATACAGTTGTCCTGAAATGCCTTGAGCACCCTCGCCTGGGTGTATGCCTCGTTTGCCTCTATGCCTTCATATATATTTCCGAGAGAATTTTCGCAGGATTTTACAAAATCATAGGTTTTCTGCGATATTCCGAGCAGTTTAAGTTCCGGATTCATTTACTCTTCCTTTTGTTCATGATTATTTACTGTTATTCTGGTGTTTGGAGTAACGGTGGATATGGCATGCTTGTATATCATCATCTGCTCATTTCCAGCTTCTGCCGTTACGACAAAGCTGTCATAGCCTGTTATTATGGCGTTCTTTATCTGGTATCCGTTTG
>CALCEX010000270.1 GCA_937900325.1 uncultured Clostridia bacterium
CGCCACTACGACGTCCCCCGCTTTTACCTCCATTGCATGTTCGGTTATGGGTATGCCGATATTGCCCAGCACGAACGTGCGCCTGCCTGCGGCTTTAAAAAGCTCGCCCGTCAGCGCGGTGGTGGTAGTCTTGCCGTTGGTGCCGCTTATGCATACGAACTTTGCTCCCCTGCTGCAATAGCGGTATCCCAGCTCTATTTCGCCTATCACTTCTATGCCCATAGCCTGCGCTTTCTTTACAAAGGGCTT
Organism: uncultured Clostridia bacterium; assembly: GCA_937900325.1. Lineage (GTDB taxonomy): Bacteria > Bacillota > Clostridia > Christensenellales > CAG-138 > SFEL01. Next base: position 250 of record CALCEX010000270.1, read on the forward strand.
GAATATGGGGATGACCGGGCTGAGCAAGAGCATATCCACGCCCTCAAGCAGCGTCTCCGGATCCTGCCCCATAGCGTTAACATACTCGATATCCGCGAGTGCTTCCTCAAGGCCGGGTATCTCATCCTTCATATCGTTGATTATTACCTTGTAGCCGTTTTTATAGAGCAGTTTTGCGCTGGCAACGCCGCTTTTGGCCATTCCGCATATAAGAGCGGTCTTCTTTCCGTTTTGCATGATTCCCGACCCCTTCCGAACACACATATTCAGCGTATGTTTTTTTATATATTATAGCACACGGCGAGTTCCCGCGCCCGCTCCGTGCGCGATCCTGTTAAAAAAAGCCCCCCGGAGGTGTCAGGGTGTTTGAGGCAACGAGCCACGTCCTGCCTCAAACGCCCTGCGTCCGCCTGCCGTGCCAAGCGCCAAAGAACCACGGCTAAAATACGGAACCCCTGCCACCGGGCGGCAAAATAAACGCTAACGCTTTTGCAAAAATGTGATCTCATTTTTGCGAGCTGTCCGCATATGTTTAATACATATACCCTTTATTGGAATGCCAGGAGGCATACCAGACAAAGCAATGTGGTAACTATCATGTATCCTGCAACGATCTTGGTTTCGGAATAACCCATAAGCTCAAAGTGATGGTGCAGCGGGGCCATTTTGAATATGCGCTTTTTGCGCAGCTTGTAGGAACCCACCTGAAGTATCACGCTGACAGCGCTGGCCACGAAGCATATTCCCATTATGGGGAGCAGCAGCACCGCCCGGGAAAACACCGCCATAGCGGCTATCGCGCCGCCAAGGGCCAAAGAGCCCGTATCGCCCATAAATACCTGCGCCGGGAAGCTGTTGAACCTGAGGAACCCGAGACATCCGCCCGCTACCGCCGCCGCAAATACCGCCATGGAATTGAGCTCTGCCGCATACTGCGTCTGCCGGGCCTGTCCCATATCGACCGGAGCGTCCATTACGGAGGCCATGTAGAGGAATATCACAGCCATGGCCATTGAGTATACCAGGCTCACGCCGCTTGCCAGCCCGTCCAGCCCATCGGTAAGATTAACGGCGTTAACTGTGCCGATTATCACAAATACTATAACGGGTACATAGAACGCGCCAAGCTCCCATTCGACCTTTGAGAAGGGAAGATAGATGCTGGTGCCTATGAATGGGCTGCGCTGCGCGTATACTGCGATTATCAGAGCTATGAGGAACTGGGCGATTATCTTCTGATAAGCCCTCAGTCCGTCGGTATTATGCTTCTTTACTTTCAGGAAGTCGTCCATGAAGCCCACGAGGGCGAAGGCCACTGTCATCAATAGCGCCGGCATCACCAGCTCGGACGCCGAGTAAGCAAATATCATCGTGGCCGTCACAATGCCCAGTATGAAGGTTATGCCTCCCATGGTAGGCGTGCCCGCCTTTTTGAGGTGGGTCTCGGGGCCAAGCTTCCGTTCGCTCTGTCCGAATTTGAGCTTATGCAGCAGTGGTATGAGCACCGGACCCGATACCATGGTCACTGCCGCGCTCAGCAGCAGCGCGTATATTGCATACTTCATTTACAAACTTCCTTCCGCAGTCCTTACAGGCCCAGTATCTCCGCCACTATTTCCTTTTCGTCAAAGTGGTGCTTTCCGCCGTTTATTTCCTGATAGTTCTCGTGTCCCTTGCCTGCGAGTATTATCACGTCGTTTTTTCTGGCGTTCTTCAGGGCGTATTCTATGGCTTCCCTTCGGTTTTCTATGACCACATATTCACAGCCCGACTTTTTTATCCCTTCAACTATCGAGTTGATTATATCCATCGGGTTTTCCGTCCGGGGATTGTCGGACGTCACTATGGCAAAATCCGAGAATCTGCCCGCTATCTCTCCCATTATGGGGCGCTTTGCGTGATCCCTGTCGCCACCGCAGCCAAACAGCGTAACTATCCTGCCGGCAGCGAAGCCTTTGACCGTCTTAAGCACATTTTCCAGTGCATCGGGAGTATGCGCGTAATCGAGAAGCACCGTAAACTCATTTTTACCGGTGGGCAGCGGCTCCAATCTGCCGCTGACGCTCATCATATGCTCGAGGCCATACTTGATGGAATCGAAGTTCCAGCCGAGACTCAGGGCGACCGTCGCTGCGCCTATTGCGTTAAACACGCTGAAAAGGCCGGGGATAGGCACATTTAAGCGCGAGGTAATGTTCTTGTAGTTGAAATCGAACTGTACCCCTTTTGTGGTTATGTCTATCTCGCTGGCGGTAACGTCCGCCTTTTCCCGTATGCCGAAGGTCATTATGGGTATGTCGAGCCCTTCCATCATCCTGTCGGCGTAAGGGTCGTCTTTGTTTATCACCGCCATCCTGCTCTGCCTGAACAGCAGCTTTTTGGCGTTGAAGTAGTTTTCAAAAGTCTTATGGTAGTCAAGGTGATCCTGGGTAAGGTTTGTAAACTCACCCACATCGTATTCTATGCCGTGTACCCGCTTCTGATCCAGCGAATGGGAGGAAACCTCCATTATCACCACGTCTACCTTCTCGTCCTTCATCTGGCGGAGTATGCGCTGAAGGTCTACGCTCTCGGGTG
>CALCEX010000271.1 GCA_937900325.1 uncultured Clostridia bacterium
CAGTTGGTAGAGCACCTGACTCTTAATCAGGGTGTCCAGGGTTCGAGTCCCTGAGGGCGCACCAAATAAAGGCGGTCATCCGAGATGGTCGCTTTTATTTTCATTTCATGAATTATAAAATCAAAGGCGTCTCTGACGCCTTTGACTTTACTCGTCTACCACTACGGATCTGCCGAGATGCACCCTTTTATAATACAGCCCCGTAAGTATGCTGCATACCAGCCAACCGGCCGGATAACCCATCGCTACCGGCAATATGCTATTGGATATGAAATTCGACACTATATACAGATAGCACTGCCGGAACAGCACAAACGAGCACAGCATTATTATCATAGGCGCACGGCTGTTGCCCGCGCCGCGCAGCGCGCCGGCATATACCTGATTGAAGCAGCACAAAACATAGAACGGCGTAAGCCTGCGCAGAAACAGCGTCCCGTAGCTTATCACCTCAGGCTTTGAATTGAAAAACAGCACCAGCGACGGCGCGGCCGCTACCACTATGGCTGAAAGCGCCACCGTCACAGTCATGGCCATTGCAAGAGAGGTATGCACGCCCTGCCTTGCCCTGTCGCCGCGTCCCCTGCCCAGATTCTGCCCAACAAAAGTCGTGGCCGCCAGCGCAATGGACTGCATCGGCAGAAACAGCAGCTGATCCACCTTTGTATAGGCCGTCCAGCCGCCCATGCAGTCCGCGCCGAAAAAGTTTATATAGGACTGCACGAATATGTTGGAAAAGGCCGTTACGGCCATCTGCAAGGCCGCAGGTATGCCTACCCTGATTATCTTCAGAAGCATCTCCTTATGGAACCTGATAAGCTTCAGCTCCACACGGACGCAGGATCCGCTCCTCAGCAGCGTGAGCATGGTCAATATTGCGGATATTCCCTGGGCGATTATGGTAGCATAGGCCACTCCCTCCACGCCCATGTCAAGCGCTATGACAAATACCAGATCGAGCACGGTGTTTATTACCGCGGCGCATACAAGATAATAAAAGGGACGCTTTGAGTCCCCTACGGCCCGCAGTATGCCCGCGCCCATATTATACAGCATCAATCCCGCCATACCGGAAAAATATATGTTGAGATACGCTCTGGATTTCGGAAATACCTCCGCCGGAGTCTTCATCAATCGCAGCATATCTGGCGTCATGGCTATGCCAATGGCGGTAAACGCTACGGACAGCACCAGCGTCATCATGACCGCAGTATGCACCGCATCCCTTACCCTGTCATGCTTTCCCGCGCCGTAATACTGGGATATCACCACCCCCGCGCCACTGGCCAGGCCGGAAAAGGCGCCTATCAGGGTATTTATTATGGGGGCGACGGTACCTACTGCGGAAAACGCCTCGTTGCTCACATAGTTGCCCACCACCCATGTATCCACCGTATTATAAAGCTGCTGGAATATATTGCCCATCAGCAGCGGCACAGCGAAGTTCAGAAGATGCCTGAAAACGCTGCCCACGGTCATGTCCACATCGTACTTTTTAACGCCCCGTGCTTCCATAATATACAAAACTCCCGCAAGTCGTCTTTGGTCATACGCTTATTATAACATCAAAACACGCCGGGAACAGCCGAATACGGAAGCCGGCATAAATATATGATGGATTTACAGCCATGCTGCCGGCAGGGCGCATTTTTTAAAGCTTCTCAATTCCTTTTTCTGCTGATATTGAAAAAATCATGCTCTGTAAAGACGCTCCCAGCGGATGGAGGAATAGAACGCAACGGACAGCGCCATCGAGATTGTCCAGCCTATGGGCCACGATATCCAGATGCCGGTCGTGCCGAGGGCCGTGCGGGAGAGCAGCTCCGCCAGCACCACGCGGAGCAGCAGATCCGTAAACGTTGCGGTCATGAACGGCTTCATAAGGCCCGCGCCGCGCAGCACGCCATCGGAGACGAGCTTCGCCGAGGCAACAAAATAAAATGGCGCAATGATGCGTAGGAACTCAACGCCTGTATCCATGGCAAGGCCCACCTGGCTGTCAAGAAAGATATGCACCAGCGGGCGGCTCGCGATCACATAAAGCAGCACCAGCGGCACGCAGAGCGTCCCAACGAGCTTCAGCCCCGCACGAAAGCCCGCCTTGATGCGGTCATATTTCGCCGCGCCGAGGTTTTGCGCCGTGTAGTTCGAGATGCCGTTGCCGATCGTCGTCAGCGATGTTATGACCATGTTGTTCAGCTTGACGGCAGCGGAATAGCCCGCCATGACCGCCGAGCCGAAGCTGTTGATGACGCTCTGGATGATTATGTTGCCGACGGAGATGAAGCTCTGCTGCAAGATGCTCGGTATCGCTATGGTGGCGAAGCGCTTCAGATAGTTCCATGAAAACACTTTGACCTTCCCTTTTGTGGGTATCCTCTCGAAGCGGCGTAATACCACGGCCAGCGCCAGCACGCAGCTCACGCCCTGGCAGAGGAACGTCGCCCACGCGACGCCCGCCACTCCCATATCAAACGCCGTAACAAACAGTATGTCGGCCGCAATGTTGGACGTCGATGAGCAGGCGAGAAAAATGAACGGCGTTTTCGAGTCGCCAAGGGCAGAGAAAATGCCGGTCGCAACGTTGTAGAGGAATACGAACGGCAAGCCGTAGATGTATATGTCAAGGTACAGCTTCGAGTCCGCAAAGACTTCGTCCGGCGTTTTGATTAGGCGGAGCAGACCGTCAGAGCAAAGCATGCCTATGAGCATCAGGATGATGCAGATCGCGCTGCTGGCGATAAGGGAGGTATAGACGGCGGTTTTCATATTCTCATGCTGCTTGGCCCCGAAGAGGACCGCCGCTATGACAGAGCACGCGATGTTGCAGCCAAAGGCGAAGGCAATGAAGATCAGCGTGATCTCATAGCTGTTGCCTACGGCGGCCAGCGCGTTATCGCTGATGAACTTCCCCGCGACAAAGCTGTCCGCGATATTATAAAGCTGCTGGAATATTATGCTGCCAAACAGGGGCAGGCAGAACTGCCAGAGCACTTTTTCCGGCTTACCGGTCGTCAGGTCCTTATTCATTGCCGCAGCCCTCCGGCCCGCCCATCGGCGCAGCAGTTAATTCAATTTCCCGTTTCACTCTGCCGCCTCGCTTTCTTGCCGGCGTATTGCCGGCTGATACAGATGATCCGTTTTTCCATGGCGGTCTTTTCCGCTCCTCTTTGAAATTTCTCTCGGCCATTTTGAGCCGGTTACTATATTAGCATATTATGAGAATATATAAAATCCATATTTTCGTTTACTTAATATATCAAATATAAATATCTGGAGCTGCGGGAGATATATGCCGATTACGGATACCAGGAACTTTTGCGGTAATCGCACAAAACAAGTGCCGACGCCAACAGGCGGCGGCAGATGATACTCTCCTGTTTGTGCCCAAATGTATGAAGTACCCGCGCTTCCCTTCTGTCCGCGCTTGCGTTTTTGTCTCAGGTCCTGTAAAATACAGTATAAAATAAGCTGGCTTCGAAACCATTGGGAGCGTTGACCGGCAGGGTGTATTTCTAACCACTGCTATTCAGACCGCCGACTAAACAATGGCGATCAATTCGCAGATAAATGCTGCGTGACCTATCATGTAGGGAAGGAGCAAGCCAACCATGTCGCAGGTAACAAAGCGGGCCCTGGAACAATCATTGAAGAATCTGCTGCTGAAAAAGCCGCTGACCAAAATTACCATCAATGACATTGCCGAGGACTGCGGCATCAACCGCATGACTTTCTATTACCATTTCAAGGATATTTACGATCTGGCGGAGTGGTCCTGTCTGGAGGATGCGAGAAAAGCGCTGGATAAGAAAAGGACCTACGAAACATGGCAGCAGGGATTCTTGCAGATATTTGAAGCGGTGCAGGAAAACAAGCCTTTCATTATGAACGTGTACCGCTGCGTCCACCGGGAGCAGGTGGAAAAATATCTGCAGCCGCTTGTAGACCGGCTTTTACTGGATGTGCTCAATGAAGAAGTTGGAACTATGAGGGTTCGGGCCGAGGATAAGCAGTTTATCGTTAAAATTTATTCTTACATTTTTATCGGGCTGATGCTTGACTGGATCAAGGAGGAAATGTGCGAGAACCCACAGCAGATCGTGGATCGGCTTGCCAAGCTGATCAAAGGCTCTATGTTCGCAGCCCTCTCCCGATTTCAGTTCTGATTTTATCATTCTTACGAATTTGATAATATTTTTTGCACATTCCGCCTCCGTGATAAGACTTTTATCACGGAGGTTTTTCTGTTTATTGCAAGCCGGATGGGAAACGCTATAATAGAGCCATCCAAATAAAAGACAGCAAAACAGGAGGTTTTTGATATGTATTATTCCGCAGGCACTTATGAAGCGTTTGCCCGTCCCGAAAAGCCGAAGGATGTAGACAAAAAATCCGCATATATCATCGGCACCGGTCTTGCCGGTCTGACCACGGCGTTCTACCTCGTCCGCGACGGGCAGATGAAGGGCAAGCATATACATCTGCTCGAAAAGCTGGAGCTTGCCGGCGGCAGCTGCGATGGCCGCAAGGACG
>CALCEX010000272.1 GCA_937900325.1 uncultured Clostridia bacterium
GCCGCGGCGTTTCTTGCATTTTTCAGTTTTTCATCGGTAGTCTTATTTATCTCGTCCAGCACCGACAGCTTCATATAGCATTCGCCCTGCACCTCCATTTTGCCCTTGAAGGGTATGGTGAGCGGCACCGTGCGTATGGTCTTTATCTGGGGGGTTATGTCCTCGCCGACTATTCCGTTGCCCCGTGTAGCGCCGGTCATCAGTCTGCCGTTCTCGTATGTGAGGTTTACTGTAAGGCCGTCGAACTTATATTCAAGGGCATATTTGACCTTCGGAAGATGCTGCGACTCCGCAAGCCGCTCCACCCTTTTGCCCCAGTCCATGAGCTCCTCCCGCGTGCGGACCTTGTCGAGACTCCACAGCCTGCGTATGTGAGTATGGGGCTCAAAGCAGGGCAGCGGGTCGCCTCCTACCCGCTGTGTGGGAGAATCCGGCAATATGATGCCCGACTGCTCCTCGAGGCGCAGCAGCTCGTCATACAGCTCGTCATACTCCTTATCGCTTATCTTTGGCGCATCCAGTACATAGTACGCCCTGGAATACTCGTTGAGCTTATCCACAAGCTCCCTTATGCGCTGCTCCATTTCCGCAGTTTCCTTTCAGGTGATGTCTTTTATTATTCTACCGGCTTTATGGGCGCATATGCCGCCGCAAAGCGCTTTACGCCAGCCGCCCCGAAGTCTATTGATACCAGCATGGAGCTGCCGGAGCCTGATATTTCCATTACCGTACCCATGCCGAATTTTTCGTGCTGAACCTTTTGGTGCTTTTCAAATGTCTTGGCGGCAGGCGCCGCGGCAGGCTTTACGTCCTTCGTTCCATCGCCGAGGGCGTGAGTATCCATGGCGTAGCGATGGAAGTTCTTGCGCTGGCCCTTTGTGTGCTCCGTCTGCTCCTTTGCGTCGGGCTGCCTGACCGGGTTATCGGATACGGTCAGCTCGGCCGGTATCTCCTCGATAAAGCGGGACTTCCGGTTGTAGGACTCGCTGCCGAATATGTTGCGCTGTCGTGCATTTATAAGATAAAGCTTCTGCCTGGCGCGGGTCATGCCGACGTAGCAGAGCCTCCGCTCCTCCTCCATCGCGTGGTTGGACATATCGTTTCTTGCCCTCGACGTAGGGAATATGTTTTCTTCCATGCCTATCATGAATACTACCGGGAATTCCAATCCCTTCGCGCTGTGCAGCGTCATAAGGGCTACCGCGCCGTTGTCGTCGTTCATGGAGTCTATGTCGGATACAAGGGAGACGTTTTCCAAAAATGCCCTCAGTGCATCCTCGCCCTCAGGCAGATCCTTCTCGATTTCTTTTATATTGCCTATCAGTTCCCGGAGGTTATCCATGCGGGACTCCACCTCGCCCTTCTTATCCTCGGCCTTGAGATAGGTTTCGTATTCCAGCGCGCTTATCATGCCCCATGTGAACTCGGAAAGAGGCATGGTGCGGCTGAGCGCTATAAATTCGCCCATGGTGTCCGCAAAGGGCTTTATCTTTTTCATGGCACGAGGGTCTATGTTCTCGCTGGTCAGGGCTGTCACGAGCATGGACTTGCCCTCCTGCCCGGCCACGCGGGCAAGCTC
>CALCEX010000273.1 GCA_937900325.1 uncultured Clostridia bacterium
TCCCTCGTGGCTCTGAGTTTAAGCGTAAGGCTATCCCCGCCCTTTTTGATCTTCTCGTTTGAAAACTCGGCAGGGGTAAAGTCTGCCGGCGCCGCCGCCATAACGAGTATATCGCAGTCCCGGAAGCGCTCAAGCACGCTGTCGCAGAGTTCATCCGAGGAGACTATATCCACTCGCTTTACTCCGCCGGGGGTCTTAAGGCTCACCGGGCCGCTTATGAGTGTCACATCAGCGCCCCTCTCGGCCGCGGCCTCGGCTATGGCGTAGCCCATCTTGCCGGATGAGCGGTTGGTAATGTAGCGCACCGGGTCCATGGCTTCCCGTGTGGGGCCGGCAGTTACCAGCACGCGCTTGCCCTCAAGGTCCCGCCTTACGTTGAGCTTATCCAGAACTGTGCGGACTATATCTTCCACTGCCGCAAGCTTGCCTATGCCCTCATCGCCGCAGGCCAGATGTCCTGTGGCGGGAGCTATGAACTCGCAGCCGCGCCGCTTTAAGGTCTCGATGTTGGCCTGCGTGGCTGCGCCAAGGTACATATTGGTGTTCATAGCCGGGGCTATCATCACGGGAGCGGCGGTGGCCATCACAGTAGTAGTCAGCATATCGTCGGCTATGCCGGAGGCCATCTTGCCGATGAAATTCGCCGTAGCCGGAGCCACGAGGAACAGATCCGCAAGCTTGGCAAGCGATATATGCTCGACCTCAAAATGTCTGTCGCTGTCGAACATATCCTTAGCCACCCGGTTGCCGCTTATGGTTTCGAGCGTAAGCGGAGTGATTATCTCCGCCCCTGCATGGGTCAGTATCACGTGCACGTCCACGCCGCTTTTACGCAGTGCGCTTATTATATCACACGCCTTATAGGCGGCTATGGAGCCGGTGACACCCATTACCACATGCTTCATTATTTGTTGTACTCCTCGGGGGTGATTATTTCGAGCTTATCGTTATAAAGCTCGTCTACCGCCACCGACACAGGCTTGCGGTTGTCCAGCTTTTCCGGGTCGTCCTGAAGCTGGCGTGCGCGCTTGGCAACTATGGTAACAAGCAGATAGCGGCAGCCCGCCTTTGCCTGAAGCTCGTTGAGGGGAGGGTAGTTCATCATAACGTTTTATTCTCCTTTAAGAATATTGATCAGTTTTGGATTGTTTGATACGTGCAGCCTTTCGGAAACAAGTATGCTTTCCGTATCTTTAACAGCCTTATGCAGGATGTCGTTAACCACTATATAGTCGTATTCGCCCGCTGCGGCCAGCTCCTTCGCCGCCTCGGCAAAGCGGTGATCTACCGACTCTTTCGTTTCGGTGCCGCGGCCTACGAGGCGTTTTTTCAGCGTATCCATGCTCGGAGGCGCTATAAATATCATAACTGCATCGGGGCAGCTCTTTTTGACTTTCAGCGCGCCGTTGACGTCTATCTCCAGTATGATGTCGTTGCCCTGCGCCCTCTGCTCCTCGACATAGGCCCTGGGCGTACCGTAATGGTTCTTGCCGAACACGCACATATACTCCAGAAACTCATCGCACTCTATCATAGCCTGAAACTGTTCTTCCGAACGGAAGAAGTAATTCACGCCTTCAACTTCGCCGGGGCGCGGCGCGCGCGTGGTAACAGATACAGAAAGTTTAAGCTCCTTCCGCTTGTCCAGCAGCTTTTTGCAGATAGTGCCCTTCCCTACGCCGGAGGGGCCGGAAATCACAAACAAAAGTCCTTTTTTATCGTTATCCATCAGCTTTTCCCCTAATACCTACTCTTCGCTTTCAGTTTTTATTCTGCCGGCTATGGTTTCAGGCTGGAGGGCGGAAAGCACCACATGCATGCTGTCCATAACTATTACCGCCCTGGTCCGCCTTCCGTGGGAAGCATCCACCAGACGGCTTTTTTCACGGGCCTCCTGTACTATACGTTTTGCCGGCGCGCTGTCGGGCGAGGTTATGGATATTATCCTTCCTGCGGATATTATATTGCCGAAGCCTATGTTTACGAGTTTTGCAGACATATTACCTCTATTCTATATTCTGTACCTGTTCGCGTATCTTTTCCACCTCGCCTTTGCCTGCGATGACGAGATTGACTATGTCGCCGTCGTTGGCCTTGGAGCCTATCGTATTGAACTCGCGGTTCATTTCCTGTACTATGAAGTCCAGCTTTCTGCCCGATGGTTCGGTGCTGTCCAGCATAGCTCTAAACTGCGTCACATGGCTGGCCAGGCGGACTATTTCTTCATCTATGCCGGCCTTATCCGCAAACAGTGCCACCTCGGTAGCAAGTCTTGCGCGGTCAACGTCCACCCCGCCCAGCATCTTCTCTATGCGCTCTGTAAGCTTTACCCTGTATTCCTCCACTACCTCGGGAGCACGCCGGGCTATCCTGTCCTTTATATCCTCTACGGTGCGGGATTTTTCATACAGATCGTCATACAGCTTTGCGCCTTCTCCTGCGCGCATGGCCTTGAGCTCGGCGCAGGCCAGGCGGCAGGCCTCCGCCGTTATGGCGCATACTGCGTCGCGGTCCTCATCCGCCTCTACTATCTCGGTAACGTCCGGAAGCCTGAGTGCGGCAGATAGCCCCACGTCATCGCGAAGGGAGAATTCCTCCGCGGCGGCCCTTGCGGCCCTTAGATACTCGCCGAGGAGATGCGTATCCACATTTACCTGTCTCGCGTCATCGCGATTGTTTTTATAGAATACGAACACATCTACGTGTCCGCGGCTAAGCTCGCTGTTCAGTACCCCGCGTATAGTGTCCTCAACAAAGCTTATTGCTCTGGGCATTCTGAATCCGAGATCCAGGTATCTGTGGTTTACGCTCTTTAGTTCCACCGTAATCTCACGTCCGTCCTTCTCTGCGCAAGCACGGCCGAAGCCAGTCATACTGTTTACCAATGTATACCTCCTGCGGCGAAAAGCCTACAAAGAATATGGTATGATGCGATTTTTTATTATAGCACCTTTTGCCGTCAGTTGACAAGGACGCACAAGGTTTTGGCTCTTGTCCGCTCTTGCCGGCTGATGGTAAATATTTTTTCCGAAAACCCTTTATATTACCTTATATAATTCATCCGCACCGGGAGCCTGTATCTCAGCCCCGTCGGCAGTGCTCACTCCGGACTCCACCGCCCTGCCTATCACTGCGGCAGATATGCCCGCGGCTGCGAGACCCTTAACCATGCTTTCGCCATCATCACAGGCAATAAGCATGCTGCCGCTGGATATAAGCCTGTAAGGATCGATACCTAACCTTTGGCATATTTTTCTGGTTATGGGATGCACAGGCACCTTTTCGGGATACAGCACCATACCGCAGCCGGAAGCCTCCGCCATCTCCCAAGCGGCGCCGAACACTCCGCCTTCAGTTATGTCATGCATGGCTGTCGCGCCGTGCTCCGCGGCGTAAAGCCCCTCTTTGACCACGCTTATCATGGACATAAAACCCCGCGCTTCCTCCAGCTCGGAATCTGTCAGGCCCGTGCGTCCGGCAGCGTCTGCGGCTATGACCGCCGTCCCCTCTATGCCTGCCGTCTTGGTCATGATTATATCCTGCCCGATCTTCATGCCGGCTGGGGTAATAATGCCGTTTTTCCCCGCCCGGGCTATTACGGCGGCACAGGTGACATACCGGTTCACCGAGGCGGTGGTCTCGGTATGGCCGCCTATTATTTCTATATTTGCGAGCTTCGCAGCCTCGGCCAGCTCCCGGGCTATATGCTCTACCTCCTCCTCCGTTCCATGGGGAGGTATAAGAAGCGTCACCAGCAGGCCTATGGGCTCGGCGCCGGCCGCCGCGGCGTCGTTGCAGTTCACATGCACCGTAAGGCTGCCTATATGTTTATCTGCGGCCGTTATCGGGTCGGTGGACAGCACGGCTATCCTGCCTCCAAGGTCTACCGCCGCGCAGTCCACTCCCACATGGGGGGAGCAGACCACTTCTTTCCTCGTATGTCCGAATTTGCTGAGTATCAGACTATCCAGTTTATCATTGCTCAGCTTTCCAAGCTTCATCTTTCTGTTTCTCCGATCAGTTCAAAAAATTCCTGTTCGCTCAGCACCCTTACCCCCAGCTCCCGCGCCCTGGTGAGCTTGCTGCCCGCGTTTTCTCCCGCAAGGACATAATCCGTCTTTTTGCTGACGCTGCCCGCAGCCTTGCCC
>CALCEX010000274.1 GCA_937900325.1 uncultured Clostridia bacterium
CTGCCGGCGCTTACCGCGATCCGAAATATCCTTAAGCATAACATACAGCCGGCCGTCTTTCTGCTCGACGCCCTCTCCGGCGCTCTGTATCACCCTGACCGGCAGCTCGCGTCCCAGCACCGTTATGCTGTCGCCCGCCGGGTCATCAGCAATTTTCGGCGCCGATTTTGCCCTCTCTATGGCTGACAATATCAGCCCTGACCGGCTCTGTATGAATTTCTCTACCGCCGCAAGGCTGACTGCAGGGCTTGCAGAAACATATACCGTGCCGTCCTGCCTTATGCGGAGATTTATGTTTTTGACCTGCTTTCGATGTAACTCGTACTCTATGTCCTGCCCGTTTAATACTATGCGCCTCAGCGACATACCCTTTTTCATGCCCTGTTGTCTTCTACCGGCTTTACGCCGTAGGCAGCCCCCTCCTTTACGACCTTCAGCCTTTCGACAAAGTCCTTCATTACCTCGGATATCTTTATCCCCTGAGGACATACCCTCTCGCAGCTGCGGCAGCCTATGCAGGCGGACGGCTGCTTGTCGGCAGGTATGGAGGCCAGCCACAAAGGCGCCCTGAGCCCGCCTTGGGAGTACACGTGCTCGTTGTAATGCTCTATGAGCATAGGTATATCCAGCCCCTTTGGGCATTTAGCTGTGCAGTAACGGCAGCCTGTGCACGGAAGCGCTATCTCGCTTATCATTTTATCGGCAATGCCCATAAGCGCCGTCATCTCATGGCCGTCCAAAGGCTTATCCTCGCTGAATATTTTTATATTGTCCTCAAGCTGCTGCATGTTTGACATTCCGGAAAGCACCATCGTCACCTCGGGTATGCTCTGAAGGAACCTGAACCCCCAGCCCGGTATGCTCTCATCCGGACGCAATGCCATGAGCTGTGCGGCATATTTATCGTCCATTGCTGCAAGCTTGCCTCCCCTTAGCGGCTCCATTACCCATACCGGCAAGCCGTACTGCCTTATGAGCTCCACCTTTTCCTTCGCGTGCTGGAACTTATAGTCCAGATAGTTGAGCTGTATCTGGCAAAATTCCAGTTCCCTGCCGTAGGCGTCCATAAAGCGGCGCATAACATCCACCCGGCCATGGGTAGAAAAACCCAGATGCCGTATGCGGCCTTCCTTCTTCTGCCTCAGCAGGTACTCCATCACTCCGTACCGCGGATCCATATAGCCATCGACATTTATCTCGCACACATTGTGAAGCAGGTAAAAGTCAAAGCAGCTTACGCGGCACTTTCTGAGCTGCTCCTCGAATATTTCCTCTACCCTGCCAATGTTTTCCAGGATATTGCCCGGAAACTTTGTGGCTAGGTTAAAGCTTTCCCGCGGATAGTCGGCGAGTATTTTGCCTATCATAGTTTCGGAGTTGCCTCCGTGGTACATCCATGCGGTATCATAATAATTGATACCGTTTTGCATGGCGAAATCTATCATTTCCCGCGCTTTTGCCTCATCAATGCTGTCCTCCTTGCCGTCTACCACAGGCATACGCATCGTGCCAAGCCCCAGCGCAGAAAGCTTCTCTCCCTTGAAATCCCGGTATATCATGGTCGTCCTCCCTATTTGCGGCTCAGATCAAAGCCTCACATATATATTTAGATTATACTATATTCCCCATATATTTTTAACAAAAAAATACCGCTCCGATAATTCGAAGCGGTATGAGCGCTGATTTTTACTTTTTGTACCAGTCCAGCACCCTCAGGCTCCTGTCCGCCTTGTTTAGCACCTCGGTCTCGCCCTTTTCGTTTATGCAGACTATGTTTTCAACGCGCATTCCGAATCGGCCTCCCAGATACACCCCGGGCTCTATGGAGAAGCACATGCCCCTCTCAAGACGCCTATGGTTTATCTGATTGATATAAGGTCCTTCATGTACCGAATAGCCTATGCCGTGACCAACCCGGTTGACCAGAGTATGCGCATAGCCCTGCTCGTCCAGCACATCGCGCGCAGCCTTGTCTATATCGGGTATGTATGCGCCTTCCCTGGCTGTGCTCTGCGCGGTCAGCTGGGCCCTGTCTACCAGTTCGTATATCCTGCGCTGCTCATCGCTTATGCTTCCTACGAATACAGTACGGCTCAGGTCTGACATCATCTCGTTTATGGCGCAGCCCCAATCCAGAACTATGCAGTCTCCCTCCTGTATTACCCTGTCAAAGCTGTTGTAGTGTGGATAGCCGCTGTTGGGGCCGGAAGCAACTATGCAGTCGAAGTTGGAGCCGCCCTGTTCCGCCATAGTGCCTACTATGACGTCCCTGACCTCCGCCTCGGTTATGCCGGGCCGTATCATGGCGCAGGCCTTTTCAAAGGCGCTGTCGGCCACCCTTGCTGAAAGGCGCATATTTTCAAGCTCCTCATGGGTCTTGATTATGCGTACCTCCTCAAGGAGCGGCTTGCCATTTACGAAGGTTATGCCGCAGTTTTTACCTATATCCAGCACATTGAAGGCCTGCGCGGTGGAATTCACGCCGATGGTACTGCCCGCAAGCCCCTGGCTTTCGAGTATCTCATAGGCCTTATCCATTCCCTCGTTGTCGTGCCAGTGGTAAACCGGGCACTGATGCTTCAACCCCTCGGCAACCTCATCTGCATAGAGGGTGTTGCAAAGATAAAAGCACTCGCCGCTCTTCTTTACAAAAAGCGCCTGAAACCTCTCACACATCATGGGCGAAAAGCCTGTAAAAAAGCGCAGCTCCTCGGAGGGGGATATGAGCATTGCGTTGCATTCCATCATATCGGCAAGTTTTTTTATGTATTCCGTCCTCATTTTTTCCTTTCTCTCCTCGCTTAAAGACATAAGGGCTGCTCCGGCGAACAGCCCTTTCTTTTTTTTTCGTTATATTATCTTGTGGTCGCCGAATTTATCACCTGATCCCTTGCGTTTTCCGCAACGCGGGGCTCGAGGGTGAGCTTGCTCTGCTTGTTTGCCTTCCAGACATACAGGCCGAGGGAGAGTCCGATTACGCCGTATACCATGAAGGTACGGAAGTATTCGCCAAGTATCGCCTGACCGAACACAGCCTGGCCGATCTCGGGGCTGAGTATGAACATGGAGTGGAACAGCAGCGTACCCACTATGGCCTGAGATACGGTCGCCTTGTTTACGGATGCGCCGCCTACCAGTATGGCCGCTACGGAGAACAGGCCTATCTGGTTATGGGCAGTGTAAACGTTCAGGGTGCCGATATTCTGTATGTAGATTATCTGGCCCCATGCGGCAAGCACGGTGGATATTATAGTGGCTATGATACGGGTGCGATCCACGTTGATGCCGTTGGATTCCGCAATGTACTGGTTCTGACCGCAGGCACGGAAATCCTGGCCCAGCTTTGTAGTCATTATCCACTTGGTGAATATCGCCAGCAGCGCTATCATTATCATAGTGCCCATAGGCACCTTGCGGACCATGGTAAGCCTGCCCTTAGTCGCGGCCTGATACGCAAATATTGCAAGTATCGCAACGGCGATCGCCGCATACAGTGCAAACTTGAACTTGCTGAGGCGAGTCTGGCCGGGCTTTAATTTGCGTATGTACTGGTTCCATATAAGGTACAGCAGCACCAGAGCAGACGCCGCTACCATGAATATAGCAAAGGGTATCTGCCATATGCCTTCGAGGGCATACTTGATGGTATCCATATCAACAGTCATACGGATCCCCACGCCGCCGGGCAGTATGATCGGGTGATCCGGCTGAACGGGGATAACGCCGCCGATCAGGAACAATACTATAAACATATAGATGCCGTTGCCAAAGTAGCCTACTATCAGCGAAGCTATCATTTCCTGGCCGCGGGTCTTATTGTAAAGGGTGCCGGTAAGCCAGCCGAAAAGCATCGCTATCGGAAGCGCTATCAGCATGCAGAGCAGGAAGCCGCCAAAGCCGCCAATGTAGTAATAACGGACCAGAATTATGGCCAGCTGCCCGGCGATAGCTCCAACGACTATACCAAAGTTAAGTCCAAGTCCGGCGATTACCGGAATTATAAGAGACAGAACCAGGAAGGCGTTACGATAGAAGCGGTTGCTCAGCTCCGTGAGGAACCAGTTGAAGGTAACGCTCTTCGCGAGTACGAGGCCCATGATAATGAATACCCAGAAAATTATGGTAACGATATTATCCAGCACAAAATCGC
>CALCEX010000275.1 GCA_937900325.1 uncultured Clostridia bacterium
TCAAGCCTTTTGATTTTCTCAACTGTTTCAGATTTTCATTCAGCATAATAAATACTCTCCTTTGCTTGGACTCATTATACTTATACGGCTTTCAGCCCGTTGCTTCAAGCAATGCATATTAACATTTCCAGTCCTGTGCTGCGTATCGAACGCGGTGTCGGGCTTTTCACGTTTCTGGCGATTTTGAGCGCTACATTCGATGCCATGCACGAGTGTTTACAGCTTCATTTTAAAAAACCGTCTTGCAATATTCATTGGGGAGTGACGTTTGTCGGTCTTTTTTGTCTCATGTGAGGAGGAGCGATGCCTTTAAAGAGCTCAAAAAAAGACCCTCCAGCCGGAAGGCCTTTTTTAATTTTATTACTCTACCCATGCCACCGCCCGGGCCGGGGCGCCGTCGGCGTTGGCTGTCTTTAACGGCAGGCAGGCAAAATTAAAAAGACCGGCGGGGCATTTGTCCAGACCGCACAGGTTTTCTATATTCACAATGTCGCAGGCGGAAAAGAGCCGCTTGTGGCGGGTGAGATTTTCGTCTGATATGGGATCAAGCCCTATGACGTCAAAGCCTATGCCCTTGTAGCCGCCGCTTATTATGCGGTCGAGAGCCGCGTCGCTAAGGCAGGGATAATCCCCGAAATACGCCTCCGTCCCCCAAAGCCTGTCCCAGCCCAGATTAAAGAGCAGAAAATCCGCCTCCTCCGCCTTTTCGCCGTATCTTTCGATATGCGAAAGCGTGATGGGCTCGCCTGCATTAAGGCCGCGGCAGTCTATTACCAGCGCCTTGCCAATGAACTGCTCCGGCGGGAATGCATCCAGCGTTGTCCTGCCGGGGAAAAGGTGCGCCGGCGGGTCCATATGGGTGCCGGTATGGGAATACATACTGATAAGCGTTTCCTTGAAGCCGTCCTTTTCATAGCTGTTGGCCGGGGTCAGCCCTGGCGGCTCTGTGCCGGGATAAACCGGCATATCCTCGGTTATGACGTGGGTCAGGTCTATTACCTTCATTTTTCATCCTCCCCTGCGACGCGCGGCACAAGGCTGCTCACAAGCTTTCCTTTGCCCTGATGCTTTACATAGAAATAGCCGAACAGGCTGAATATCACCGCGCCTATGAAATTGACAAAGAGATCCTCCATGGTGTCATACAGGCCAATGTCGAGATAACCGCCGAGGCCAAGGCTCTGGCCGTTCACCGTTACCTCGGTTATATCGCGTATGACGACAGGCGTGTTTGAATTGGTGGCGTCCAACGCCACGGAGGATATGGTGGATATGACGGTATCCTTCTGCATATCCAGCAGGAAAAGCCGGTCCATGGAAAACTCTATGAATTCCCACAGCACGCCTATTGTCATGGAAAAGCAAAATGCGGCTATGGCCATATACAGCGGGGAAAGGCTAAGGTTGATACGGTTGTCCCTATTCAGCAGGTTCACCAGAGAAAAGCCGATAGCGGCGCACAGAAAGCCGGAGGTGGTGTGCAGTATGGTATCCCAATTGGGGTACTGAATGAAGTAGCATTCCAGCTCGCCCAGTATTTCCGCCGCAAATATGAAAACGAGGATTATTATTTCAAGAGTGTCCGGCAGCTCGATCTTCAGCTTCCTTTCAAGGAAGGAAGGCAGCATGAACAGCACCAGCACCAGCAGGCACACGAACATGCTCTCATATTCCTGAAGCATGGCGGAGCGCACCAGCGCCGCGATGACCAGCAGACGAAGTATCACATACACCGCGAACACCCTCGGCCGCTGCCTTGCAAACGCCCTGATCTCATCCAAACCGCGCCTCTTTTTGTTGCTTTCCATAGCTTCCTCCGAAAAAAATATGTACAATACATCACACTACATTATACCTTAAAAGGCCGCCCCGGGCAACGAGGGGAGGGAGAGGGCAGAAAAATAAAAAAATCCGGAAAAAGTTGAATTTAGGTATAGCCAAAAAGGGAAAAAGATGGTATGATAGGAAAAACGAAATAAGAACGATAATCATTCTTAATCATCAGGAGGTATTATAATTATGAAGTTCCGTTGCACAGTCTGCGGTTATGTACACGAAGGATCCGAGCCCCCTGAATTCTGCCCCGTCTGCAAGGCTCCCCGGGACAAGTTCGTCCTCATAGAGGAGAACAAGACGAGCTGGGCTGCCGAGCATGTGGTAGGCGTGGCCAAGGGCGTGGATCCTGAGATCATCGAGGGGCTGCGCGCCAACTTTAACGGCGAGTGCAGCGAGGTAGGCATGTATCTGGCCATGGCCCGCGTAGCGCACCGGGAGGGATATCCCGAGATCGGCCTTTACTGGGAGAAGGCGGCATACGAGGAAGCCGAGCACGCGGCAAAGTTTGCGGAGCTGCTGGGCGAGGTAGTGACCGACAGCACAAAACGCAACCTTGAAATGCGCGTAGAGGCGGAGCACGGCGCCACAGAGGGCAAGACCATGCTTGCGAAGCGTGCCAAGGAGCTGAACCTCGACGCTATCCATGACACCGTACACGAGATGGCCCGCGACGAGGCCCGCCACGGCAAGGCCTTCGAGG
>CALCEX010000276.1 GCA_937900325.1 uncultured Clostridia bacterium
GTAGGGCTTTGCGTGGCAAACAGCTTCACGGCGCTGTCCGGCTGCCTGCTGGCCCAATCCCAGAAGTCGGTAAACATCGACATAGGCTCCGGAATGGTAACGATAGCCCTCGCCTCGCTGCTCATAGGCAACGTATTCATGGGCAGGAGGAAAATGCCGCTTCGCATATTTGGGATGGTCATAGGCGCCTTCGTGTTCCGGCTGGTCTACACCGTTGCGCTGCGCTTCAATATGCCCGCCTTCATGCTGAAGCTGGTATCCTCGGTCATAGTCGTAGCGGCAATATCCATACCCTATCTCAGGGAACAGCTTCCGCTCTATAAGCGCAGGCTCGAGAGGCGCGGCGCAAGGAGGATCCACAATGCTTAATATTTCCCACATTTCAAAGTCCTTCAACCCGGGCACGCCAAACGAGAAGCTGGTCCTCAACGACCTCTCTCTCAATGTGGAAAAGGGGGATTTCATTACCATAATAGGCGCAAACGGCGCGGGCAAATCCACCCTGCTCAACGCCATTGCCGGCAGCTTTATAGTCGATAGCGGCTCTTTGACCATGGCGGGCCATGACATTACCCTCATGCCTGAGCACATAAGGGCAAAGCATATAGGCAGGCTGTTTCAGGACCCGATGCGCGGCACAGCCCCCGGCATGACCATAGAGGAAAACCTGGCCCTGGCCTCCGGCAGGGGCGGCTGGCTCAGCCGTCTTTCCAGGGCAGATAAGGCGGCGCTTCGCGACAGGGCGGCCATGCTGAATATGGGCCTTGAAAACAGGATGCAGCAGCCGGTGGGGCTGCTCTCCGGCGGCCAGCGTCAGGCCCTTACGCTTATGATGGCCACCATAAACCCGCCCATGCTGCTGCTTCTCGATGAGCACACGGCGGCCCTCGATCCCGGCGCGGCGGAAAAGATACTTTCGCTGACCACCTCCATAGTAGAAGAAAACGGCCTTACCTGCCTTATGGTCACGCACAATATGCAGTCCGCCCTCGAGCTGGGCAACCGCACCATAATGATGGACGCCGGCCGCGTGGTGATGGATGTATCCGGCGCGGAGCGCGGGGCGCTCGCGGTAGCCGACTTGCTGCTGCGCTTCAGGGAGATATCCGGCAAGGCGCTCGATAACGACAGAATGCTTCTGATATAATGCAGTACAAGTAAAGCCCCCGGCCTTGGCCGGGGGCTTTATCGCTGTGTTATCCGCTTATATTATCCCGAGGAAATGCAGTATGCTCTGCCATATCGTCATATCGCCGGTCTTGGGGGGATTGACTATTATGGGAGGTACGGGAGTTGGATTGGGATGATAGTGCCCGCCGCTGGTGCCGCCGCTGGTGCCGGTAGCCGGAATCTCCACTGCTGTGCGCTTATAGCCGCAGACCGTACACTCCTCATGCTTCAAGCCTTTTTCCGTCGCGGTCGCCGCCTTGTCTATTACCCACTTGAAGCTGTGCGCCGCCGTGTCCTTTATGCTACCGACCTTATCCGTGCAGTTTGCATCGGTACATTCGTGCCAGTGTTCCTTGTCGTTATTGCTCCATCCGTCGTAGATATGCGTATCGGGAACGGTCAACTCACCTGTGGTGCCGGACACACTGCGTCCGACACGACCGTGAAAGATAGCCGAGTCAATTCCGCCGCTCTGCGTCCGAGCATTGCCCTTTGTATTATCGGCAGTATCCTGATCGACCGTGACCCGACCAACATTCGCCGTGCCGATCAGATCGCCAACGCGCCAATCTCCTTTTTTTGAAGAAGTCAGCGTGCAGCCCATCACTGCGCAGTTTGTGATGGTGTGGTAGGTGTCTTTATTCGCGCCGGCGTGGCCGATCAGGCCGCCGACGGAGTTATCGCCGCTGATCTTGCAGTTTCTGACGGAGCAGTTTGTGATCTTGACTTGAGTATTGCTCCAGCCAGACGTATAACCGATCAGGCCGCCGACGTTTGCTGGTTCTTTCGCGCTTTTGCCAGTGCCGGATATTTTACCGCCATCCACATGGCAGTCCGTCAGCTCGACCTTGGTTATAGCATCAAAGGCGCTGATGAACGCGCCGACGCCGGGATAGTCGGTAGTGCTGATATTAACGCCCTTCAGCGTCAGCTTGTTGATCACTATGCCGGATTTGCCCGTTCCGGAGTAGCCGAACAGCGGCGCGTTCAGGCCGGTGATGGTATTGCCGTTGCCGTTCAGGGTGACAACGCCCGCATCGGCCGAAACACGCACAGGCTTCCAGGTATCATTCTCGCCGAGGGTGATGTCGGCCGTCAGCTCGATCGTGGTATCAATGCCTGAGCCCGCATTAGCGGCGTTATTCAATGCCGT
>CALCEX010000277.1 GCA_937900325.1 uncultured Clostridia bacterium
TGATTTTATAAAGATCGATTGCATCCGCATAGAACGGATGCGTCGGCGTTGTGATGCGTTCAAAAATCATAGCGTTTTCTCCTTATTATTCTGCTGCGCTGTTTGCTTATGCTCTATTGAGTTCTGGGCAAAGGCGAACAGAGCCTCGTTGATCTCAAAGACGTTATCGTTTTCATGCTCCACGAAATACTCCATGGTGATGTCTAACCTGTTGGAGCGGGAGAGCGCAAAGCCCGCCTTCACGAGCAGACACTCGTAAACAGAATACCTTCTATGTTCACCTTACCAGAAGAGCCAGCACCAGCATATGTACCGGATAGAACGCATAGCAGACATACTGAAATGTCTTGCTGTGGTAGCCCTGCCGCCCGTGATAGAGCCAGATGGGCACAAGCGCCAGCAGCGCAAGCCCCTGCTGGCAAATCTCAAATTCCGCTCCGAAAATGGAAACGGGGTACAACTGTCCGCCAAGCAGCCGCACATTGAGCCAGTACAGCGCCAATATCTGTCCGAGCAGCTTCCACCATTGTCTGCCGCGGAAAAAGTAGAAAACAAATACGGTCAGGACGCCCGCGCCGTAGTAGTCCACCATTCCCACCGTGGCAATGATCGTGCCAAGCACCGTTACACCCGCGCAGCTAAGAACATAATACCATATCTTTTTTGTTTCCTTCGCTTTGTCCATGACGCGGATACCGAGCAGACCGAGAAGCAGCGTCCAGATGACATTCTGGTGTACGGGATAGAACCATGTATCGCCGTACATCAGATCAAAAGGGATCTCAGAGAGCAGCGCAAAGGCAAGCATTCGCAGCGCATATCGTTTGAAGCTTTGCGTGTGATAATAGCCCTCTACCACCATGAAGGCGAAAATCGGGAAGGCAAGCCGCCCTACGCAGGTGAGCCATTCCTGCGCGGGCAAAAGTGTTGCCCACAGGTGATCCATCAGCATAAAAGCCATCGCCAGAATATGCAGAGCCGCCGCACTGATGTCAAATCGTTTTTTCATTAAATTCTCCATGGTATCGTCCCATAATAAAGCTGCTTTCTTTCAGGTACGCATTGCATCAAACCGGAAGTTGTGGGTATGAAACTCCTCCATTCTGCCGACGCAAGACTGTACGAAAAAAATGCTATTCTTCAGTTTTGTATACGATGTCCCCATCAAAATACATAGATAGCGACATCTGTATTAAATCAAAATCGTTGTCTTTAGGCAAGTGCGGATAACCGCTATACTCTACCTGATTAAATCCGTACATTTCATCTACAATTTCAAAGTAACATTTACCATGCTGCTTAATAAAATCATTCAATGATACTTTGACACCGTCAAATCTACCGTATTTGCCCAATTTGCTCAGCAGCAAAACGCACGCACTATCCATATCAACATTTTCAATGGCGATTTTTCCGTCTACTTGCGCATAAGGTTCCTGGGTGCTTACAAATCCATGCTCAAACTCCAAATAAACAGTCTCGTTTTCACAAGTGATACTGTTCACAACCATGTCGTGCAAGCTATACGGCATATTTATTTTTTGCTTAAATCTCGTTACCATTCCGCGTCTCCAAATTCCTGGTTGTACGTCTCTCAAGATTTCAGTCCGTCAACCCACGCCGCCAGTTCTTTATGTCCGGCGTTGCCCTTGAAAACATTCAAAGTAAATCCGCCAAGAAACCGGCACGCGGACAGTTATTCCTTTGCGTCTATCCCGGTCTTTTTGTATTTCTTCGGCGTGTATTTCCCGAAACTCCGGGCTTTGGACTCCCAGTATATATCCTGCAGCGCCTTCATCGCCGCATCCTTATCCTGCTCGGACAGCGTGCCGCCCGCAAACAGGCCGGACATTCCTTCGATCAGCTCCTTCGCCTGTTTTATGCCGCGGGAGCCGTACTGCCCGGATGGCTGAGCTACAAACTCTTCGACCTTGGTAAGCAGATAGTTCACATCCACCTTGAAGTATGCTGCGATCTTTCTGCAAGCGTCCTTGGTGCGGGGAAAGGAAATACCGTTTTCATACCGGGTGATCATGCGTCTGTTGATCCCCAGCGCATCGGCTGTTTACTGCTGGGTCAGCTTCCGCTTCTCCCGTTCAGCCTTGAATTTTTCTCCAAGCGTCATTCTGGCAGTCACTCCTGTTCACAAAAGCTTGCGGCGTCAGATCGCGCAAGCCTGTTGACAAAGGCACTGAAGCGCGCATGATAATTGAGCAATCAAACTGCGCGCAGAATACTCTGAATTGCCCGCCCTGTCAAGAGGCATGAGCAGCTGTACACGAAAAAGTTACATTGTATGAGCAGTTCAAATGGACAGGCGTCTGTGCTGCCGGAGATCATCCGTTCCCTGGCGGAGCGCACCTATGCGTTCACACCGAAGAATACGCCTGTAAGCGGAAAAAACAGACCATACTTGTTCATTGGAGCTTCATCGGGGCAGTCGAACCGCCCCGAGAAGAGAAAAAATCGGCATAGCCGTATCGCTCCAAACTATGCCGATATTTTTCCAAGGTATATGATCCCCTGTCAGGGCACCCTTCAGGACTTCTCCTTTGCCGCGCCTTACGCGGGAATGAGCAGCGTTTCGCCGGCGATGATAAGATCCGGATTGGCAATGTTATTGAGACGCACAAGCTCCTCCACCGTGGTGTTGAACTGCCTGGCTATGGAGGAAAGAGTATCGCCGGGCCTGATGACGTATGTCATAACGCCGCCGGAAAGGTAGGGCTTTAGCTGCGCCCAGGTGCGCCTGCCCGCTATGCCGTCAGGAGATAGGCCCTTTGCTCGCTGAAATGCCACCAGCGCACTTTGGGTCCGCGAGCCAAATATGCCGTCTATGGCGCCGGGATCGAAGCCGGCGTTGAGCAGCGCGGTTTGCAGTATAACCACCAGCATACCCCTGTCGCCGCGCCTGAGGTATATGTTGTCGTAATTGATGAAGGGGGCTATGGCCAGCCATGTATCCCTGTTGGCCACGCCGGTTTCCGGCAGCCGCGCCGAGCGCTGGAAGGCGCGCAGGGCCGCCTGGGTCTTTGTGCCGAAAAGGCTGTCTATGGTACCGGAGGAGTTGCCGGAAGCCTCCAGCGCCTGCTGGAGGATCCTTACCATATTGCCCTTGCTGCCCCTGCGCAGCACGTCAGGGTCGCTCTCAAGGGCGAAGGGCTGTAAAAATTCCCATGTCCGCGGGCCGATTATGCCGTCCTGCCTGAGCCCAAGCACCTGCTGAAACTGCTGCACCGCGCGCTCTGTGCCGGGACCGAATATGCCATCGACCCTGCCGGGAGCATATCCCGCACGAATGAGGGCGGTCTGGGCGGTACGCACATCGTTGCCGGTGTCGCCACGTTGTAATATTCTCATCTTTGCACCTCGCTGATCTTGCGCGTTTTCCGCGCTTTATACTGCCAAGATATGCGCGAGGGGCGGCAGGTGTGCTTCACACCAGCTGGAACAGGTAAAATTTAAGATAATCGGTTTCGGGCACGTTCATAAGCGTAGGATGGTCCGGAGACTGCCTTCGGGCTTCTATGAGCTTAAGGGAAACGTTTGCGTCCCGCGCTGCGGACTGTACCATCTTGACGAACAGCCCGTTATCCATAAAGTGCGAGCAGGAGCAGGTGGCAAGGTAGCCGCCGCGGGGCAGCAGCTTCATTGCGCGGAAGTTTATTTCCTTATAGCCGCGTTCCGCCCCCTTTATCGCCCTGCGGCTCTTTGTGAATGCAGGGGGATCGAGTATGACGAAGTCATAGTCCGCGTGCTCATTGCAAAGCGCGGGAAGAAGGTCAAATACATCTGCCGCAATGAAATCCATATTGCCAATAAGGCCGTTGCGCTCTGCGTTGAGCTTTGCCATCTCTATGGCGGTATCGGATACGTCCACGGCGGTCACGCGATCAGCGCCGCCCAGCGCCGCATTCAGGGCGAAGGAACCGGTGTGCGTAAAGCAATCCAGAACCCTTTTTCCTGCGGCTATCTTGGCCACGGCCTGACGGTTATATTTCTGATCAAGGAAAAAGCCGGTTTTTTGTCCGTTTTCCACATCCACCTCGTACCGTATGCCGTTTTCGGTTATCTCGGTGACGGGGGAGGGCGGCTGGGGCAGATAATCCGCCAGATACCAGCCCTTGCCTCTATCCAGACCCTCCAGCTCGCGGAGGGCTGCATCGTTGCGCTCGAATATGCCGGCAACGCTTACGTTTTCCTGTGCGAGCTGTTTTACGAGCTGGCGGTATATGGTATCCTTTACTCTTTCCATACCTATGGAGAGGACCTGAGAGACGAGTATGCTTTCGTAACGGTCTACGGTAAGACCGGGCAGCCCGTCCGCCTCGCCGAATACCAACCGGCAGCAGCGATAATCGGCAGGGCCCATTACGGTCCTTCTGTATGCGAGGGCGTACTGTATCCTGCGGGCGAAGAACTCATCCCCGAAGGTTTCATTTGCGTTTGAGGAAAGGAGGCGTATGCGTATTTTGCTCTTGTAGCTTATAAACCCGGTGCCGAGATAGGAGCCTTTTTCGGAAAACACGTCTACAAGTGAACCGTTTTCGGGCTCGCCTTCAAGCTTGAGCACCTCGGCGTCGTATACCCATGGGTGGCCCAGGCGGAGCGAGGTTTCTGCTTTTTTTGTTATGGTAGCCGCAGGGAAGTTTCTTGCCTGTTTCATAATAAACGGAAGCGATCCTTTTCTATTTTTTTATCCTACATATGATACCATAAAAACAGCCCGCACACAAAGCTGTATGCGGGCAGAATGCTTTTTTGGCGATCACAGGGGCAGTATGCGGCCTGCGCCGTTTTCCAGGGCCTTGTCGAAAATCAGCTTGGCTACCGCCATGTCGAATACGGATATGCCGATGTTGGAGCAGACGATGATCTCATCCTTGCTGGTGCGGCCCTCCTTAAGTCCTGCGATTATCTCGCCGGTTTCGCACACGATATGAGGCAGTCCCTCGGGGAAATAGCCCATGGAGGCAAAGAGCTCATGCTCGTCTATGCTGTCCACGATATATTTGTCGGCGTCGCGCTGTATGCTCGCCTCCCAGAAGCTATTGAGATCCATGGGGAATATGGTCTGCCCCGGACGTATCCAGTCCTTTTTTACGATGTTGTAGGTCTCACGGGTGATCTTTGTTGCGGAGCACAGAGCTTCGCAATTGTCTACTACCTCCTTGGGGTCCGCGGCCTTTATGAGCTGGATATGAGAGGGGACTTCTGCGCCGACATTCTCTATGAGCTTATCCATCATGGGGGCGTAGGAGTCGTAGATATATATCTTCTTGAGCTTCTTCAGGGTCTTTACTATGAAGCGGACGTGGCCCTGGCCCTGTACGCCGCAGCCGAACATACCGAAGGATTCCGCATCGGGGCAGAGGGCCTGTGCGGCGACTGCGGTAACGGCGGGAGTGCGCATTGCTGTGACCCATGCGCCATCCATTATTGCCATGGGATATCCGGTTATAAGCTCGTTGAGCACGAGAATGGAGGAGGTCTGGGGCAGACCCCAGTCCTTGGGATTGCGCGGGTAGCACTCTATCCACTTGCAGCCCATTGCCATCTGGCCGGGGACATATGCGGGCATAGCGTGATAGAATACATCGTCGTGAGGATGTACGCCTATCTTGGCGGGCATCTCATATTCCTTTTTGCCGTGTGCGATAAACGTTTTGCGCACGGCGGCTATCGTGTCCTCGATGGTGGGGCCGTTCTCCATGCACTCGTCCTTGGTCAGGTACAGCGTTTCGCTGCCGATCTTCACATGCTGTTCGATCCTCTTCTTTTCTGCGAGCAGTTCCGGGGTGTAAGCCATTTTTGTTTTTCCTCCTGTATTATATATGTGAGAGGTTTTATAGGGAGCCTGTTAAAACTCTCACAAAAATAATCGCGATTAGTTATCGGCCGAAATAAAGCCGGTCAAGCCCGGCGTTATTCTGAATGGATTTGGCTATTTCAGCCGGAAGGAATCCATGATCCTGACAAGAGCAGCCATGAAATCGTCATGGCAGCTCTTTGAAAATTTCTCCGAAGGTTCCTTTTGCAACAGATCCTTGAGGTATCCGAGAAAAAGGTGTATTGAGACGCCGTTGAGAAACTTTGCATCTTCTGCCGTGAACCATCCTTCGTCTACGCAGCGGGATATCATGAGATAGTCCCGGTTGTCGAAGCTGCCCTCCATGAATATGCTGGCGATGGAGGGGGAAAGAACGGAAAGATCCTCGGGGAACATGGCGTAATAGTTTTTGATGATGTCGTTCAGCATGCTGCTGTGGCGGCCGAAAAACAGGTTATCAAAGATGGGTCCGTTGGCGAAGGCATGGCGGGAAAAACAATCCCATACCGCTATGTGGGT
>CALCEX010000278.1 GCA_937900325.1 uncultured Clostridia bacterium
ATAAAGGAGAGCTGCCTCCTCTATGTGGTGAAAACTATCAAGGAGGTAAGTTCTATGGAAAAGACAGGGAACAACGCGAACACAGACCCGAAAACAAGGCGGCTCGCCTTTTGCGCGCTGCTTACAGCATTGGGAGTGGTGCTGGGGGGGCTGCTCAGCATACCGGCGATGCCGCTGGGCAGCTATACGCTGAAGATAGGCCTGGGCGTGCTGCCGGTGATAGTGACGGCGGTGCTGTACGGGCCGCTGTACGGCGGAACGGTAGGGGCGCTGACGGATCTTTTGCAGGCGCTGATATTCCCCAAAGGGGCCTATATGCCATGGTTCACGGCGATAGGGGCGCTCTTCGGGATGATACCCGGTTTGTTCTTTGCAAAAGGGCAAAAGCCTACGCTGAAGCGCATATTGGCGGCCGTGTTTTCAGGGCAGGCGGTTTGCAGCGTGGTGCTAAATACGCTGCTGCTCATGTGGCTGTACGGATCCCCGTGGCAGATAGTATATGCGCGGTTGATAAACCAGGCGGTGATGATACCGCTGTATACCGCCCTTGTGTATTACGCGGTAAAGCTTCTGGATAAGTGTGGGATTATATAAACCCGGATAAATGTGCATACTCTTCCGTATATTGAAAATACATATACGGAGGATAAGACGACATGCGGCTGGGTTTGAATGAAAAGAAAAGGGAACAGGGCAAAACGGATGATATACGCCGCGCCATGGAACAGTGGCAGGAGGCCGAAAGGTACTTCAGGAGCGTATCCGATACCGACCTTGTGGATTACGCGGTTTTCGAGATGGAGGCTGCCAGAAGAAAATACGTGCTGCTCCTAAAACGCTATGCAGAGGAGCGCAAATACGGGGAGTAGAAGGATATAATGCTGGAAACGCTCATCATGTTTGGAACAGGTATACTTATGGTGTGGGTCATATGCAAAATTTTCGCATGGCCGCTCAGGATACTTTTCAAGCTGGTGATAAACGCCGTTATGGGCGCCGCCACGCTGCTGATTATAAACATTATCGGAAGCGCGGCAGGCTTTACGCTGCCCATAACCGCCCTTACGGCGCTTCTGGTCGGGCTGCTTGGCGTGCCGGGCGTAGTGCTCATAGCGCTTTGGATGCTTTTTTTGATGTAGAATTGCAGAATTGCTTCCCCTGCCATGCGGGGGAAGCTTTTTGCGCAGGGGGGTGCGAAAGATGGAAGGTCATATCAAAGAATTGCGAAATATGGTGGACTCCTCCGGCCGAATAGTGTTCTTTGGCGGCGCGGGGGTGAGCACGGAATCCGGCATACCGGATTTTCGCAGCGAAAACGGCATATACGACGCCATACGCCGTTTCGGTGAACGTCCTGAGACGCTGCTGAGCCACAGCTTCTTCATGGAGCACACCGAGCGCTTCTTCCAGTATTACAGAAGCGCGCTCCTTGTGACGGATGTACAGCCAAACGCCGCGCATCTGGCCCTTGCCAAACTGGAGCGCGAGGGCAAGCTTACGGCGGTTGTTACTCAGAATATCGATGGCCTGCATACAAAGGCCGGCAGCAAAAACGTATATGAGCTTCATGGCAGTATATACAGAAACCACTGTATGAATTGCGGTAAATTCTATTCCGCCGAGGATATAATGGATATGGATACTGTGCCCATGTGCGGCTGCGGCGGCGTGATAAAGCCTGACGTAGTGCTTTATGAGGAAGGACTGGACAGCGATGTGCTTCAGGGCGCCGTAACTCACATAATGCGGGCGGATGTGCTTATAGTCGGCGGTACGTCGCTGGCTGTCTATCCTGCCGCGGGGCTTATCGACTATTATCAGGGGAACAGGCTTGTGCTCATAAATAAAAGCGAAACGCCTTATGACGCAAGGGCGGATCTCGTAATACACGAATCCATAGGCCGTGTACTGTCAGAGACGGTCAGGCTTTAAACAAACCATAAGTAAATTGTCCAGAGGAAGGAGCTTATATCAATGGCGAAGGCTACTACCGCCATTCTGCTCGCGGCGGGCGAGGGAAAAAGGATGGTGTCCAAAAAGCAGAAGGTAATGCATGACCTGTGCGGCAGGCCCATGCTTGACTGGGTGATGCGCAGCGTTCAGCAGCATATCACGGAGCGGCCCATAGTGGTGCTTGGCTTTGACGGCGAGAGCGTAAAGGATTATTTCGGCAAGGACTGCACATATGCTTATCAGCAGAACATGCCGGGCAATCGTGTGGACGCCCTAAGGGCCGGAGTGAGTGCGGTAAACGCGGATACCGGCTATGTGCTGGTGCTGGCGGGAAATATGCCTCTTATAACCGACCGCACCGTGGCGGCGCTGGCGGAGGCTGCAAGGGGCTTTTCAGCCTCCAGACTGATATGCTTCTCGGACGATGAGGATACGCTGATATCCCCGGCGTACTGCTTTGAGATAAATGTGCTGAGAGAATGCCTTGAAATGAATGCGAGCGACATAGAGAGCTATGTATCCTGCCTGCGAAAAAAGAATATGCCGGTGGTGGACGTGTACGCGCCATATATAGAAGGCATGGAGATAGCAGACAGGGAGGATCTGTGGTGCTGCAACGCCATACTGCGCAGGGAGATAAACGCTTCCCTCATGCGCAGGGGCGTTACTTTTATAGACCCTGAATCGGCATATATAGACGCCGACGTCCGGATCGGCATGGACACGGTCATATACCCCGACGTATACATGAGCGGCAGGACCGTCATAGGCGAGGGCTGCAGGATATACAACGGCTGCCGCTTTGATAATACGGTGGTAGGCGATAATTGCGATATGCAGGCCGTCGTGGCAATAGACGCCGTAGTGGAGGATGGCTCGAGGGTAGGTCCGTATGTAAGGCTCAGGCCCAATGCCCGTATAGGCAAAAACTGCAAGATAGGCAACTTTGTCGAGATAAAGAATTCGGCAATAGGCGAAAAGACCTCTGTGGCGCACCTTACCTATGTGGGCGATTCCGACGTGGGCAGCCATGTGAACATGGGCTGCGGCACGGTGTTCGTGAATTACGACGGCTTTGAAAAGCACCGCTGCAAGGTTGGCGATAACGTATTCCTTGGCTGCCAGACGGCGCTGGTCGCGCCGGTCACAGTAGGGGACGACGTATATACTGCGGCGGGATCGGTCATAACCGAGGATATACCCGCCGGCGCTCTCGCCATTGCGCGGACCCGCCAGGAAAACAAGGAGGGCTGGGTAGCGAAATACAGGGCGATCAAGAAACGGGAAAAATAAAAGAATTTCTTGACAGGGCATATGGATTTATGCTTTCATACTTGAGGAACAAAAATAAATACAAAATGAAAATGGGAGAAACAAAATGAGCCTTTACAGTGAATGGCAGGGGATCTGCGACCAGGTACAGGAGCAGGAGCCCGGCGTTGCGAAGAAATTCTGGAAGGAATACTTTGCGGCGGAAACCGAAAATTATAAAAAGATACTTGGCGACTATACAAATACGGTAGAGGGCAAGCTTTCCGATCTTGCCAGGGAATTTAACATGGACGAAGTCACCTTTGTGGGCTTTCTGGATGGCATCAACAGCAGCCTCAAGAAGGAGATAAAGATGGACAGCCTCAAGAGCGGCTCCAAGGTAACTCTGGATATCGACTTTGAAAAGCTTTACTATAATATGCTGGACTGCAAGGCGGAATGGCTGTATACCCTCAAGGAGTGGGAGCCTATCCTTACCCCGGAGCGCCGCAAGGAGATAACCCATGAATTCCGCACCTCCAGGATGTTCGTAAAGACGGCGGAGCCCGGCCGCAACGATCCCTGCCCCTGCGGCAGCGGCAAGAAGTACAAGAAGTGCTGCGGAGCCGGAAAGTAATCAAAGTGATTTGTCATATGCGGCCTTCGGATACGCCGGAGGGCCGCATTTTGAATTTTTGGCAAACCCGCCCAAACGGCTAAATAATATGCTATAATGAAGTCATCAGCATAGCCATAATATTATCGGGTTAAATTTTCTTAGCAAACGGGAGGCGTTCTGAATTAGTATGAAGATAAGATTCTGCGGTGCGGCCAGGTCTGTTACGGGTTCATGCCATATGATAATCTTTGAGGGAGGAAGCATACTTGTAGACTGCGGGATGCGGCAGGGAGAAGACGCGCATACCGATTACGGCGAGGGGGATTTTCCGTTTATACCCTCGGATATAAAGGCGCTGCTCATAACCCATGCGCATATAGACCATACCGGAATGGTGCCGCTGCTGGTAAAGCGCGGCTTCAGGGGCCCGATATTTTCTACTGAGGCCACGGCAAAGCTCTGCGGGATAATGCTGCCGGACAGCGCCCACATACAGGAGCAGGACGCCGAATATCAGAACCGCAAAAACGAGCGGGCCGGCAAGCCGCTTGTAGAGCCGCTCTATACCGCTCAGGATGCCGACAACTCCATCAGGCTCTTTAAGGGCGTAAAATATAATAGCATCGTACAGATATGCCCCGGCGTAGAGGCGAGGTTTACGGATGTCGGGCATCTGCTGGGCTCCGCCGCCATAGAGCTGTGGGTGACGGAGGGCGGCAAAAAGACCCGCATAGTATTCTCGGGCGACATAGGCCGTGACGACAGGCCCATAATCAAGGACCCCGAAAGCCCGGAGGGCGCGGACTACCTTGTAATGGAGAGCACCTATGGCGACAGACTGCACACGGCCAGCACCGACGATGAAAAGGAGCGGGAATTTGCCGGGATACTGCGGGAAGGCATAGCCCGCGGCGGCAATATAGTAATACCGGCATTTGCCGTGGGCCGCACGCAGGAGCTTTTGTACTACATCAAGCGCTTCCTTATGAACGGTACGGTTCCCGGCCTTGAGAAGGTGCCGGTATACATTGACAGCCCTCTCGGCATAAAGGCCACGCGAATATACGCGGGATGCGGCATGGACTGCTATGATGACGAGACCAAAGCGCTATCCA
>CALCEX010000279.1 GCA_937900325.1 uncultured Clostridia bacterium
TAAGCCGTGACAGTTAACATCTTGTTTTTAAGCAAAAGAGGCTCACAAAGAGCCTCTTTTGCCGTTTTTTGTATTTTACCGTCTGCTTTCGCACCAGTTTAATATGTCGTCGAATACCCTCTCCTTATCCGTTTCGTTCAGTATCTCGTGGCGGTCGTTTTCGTAGAGCTTCAGGGTAATATCCTTTATTCCGGCAGCCCTGTACATTTTATATACCCTCTTTACAGCCCTGCCGAATTCGCCTACCGGGTCACGATCTCCCGCCACCATGAGTATGGGCAGGTTTACAGGTATCTTTTCGGCATTTTCCTTCTGATTTACGTAATACACAGTCTTTAAAAAGTCATAATAGGCCTTCAGGGTAAATTTGAAGGTACACCTGGGCTCGAAATAGTAGTACCTCACTATTTCGGTATCCTTTGTGAGCCAGCTGTTTTCGGGATGAGTGCCGTCCATATCGAACTTCTGAAAACCGCCCGAAAAAAACAGCTTTTCCATAAATGGGCTCCGGTATTTCCAGCCCTTGAACGCGGCGATCGTCTTACATACCGCCATGCCCAGCTTTACCGCGGCGTCGGGGTTGGCGCCGGTTCCCATGATAACAGCGCCCGACAGTCCTCCGCCATATACGCTGAGGTATCGCCTGAGCAGGTATGAGCCCATACTGTGACCCAGCATGAAGTAGGGCTTATCCGGCTCCTGAGACAGCATTCTAAGCTTATGCATATCCCCTATCAGTATCTCCGGGCTTTCGCCGTCCGCAAAGTAGCCCCAATCCTCCGGCGTCTTTGCGGTTTTTCCATGACCAAGGTGGTCGTGACCGACTGCCATGTAGCCATTATCCGCAAGAAATGCCGCGAAGGGTTCATATCGTTCTATGAACTCTATCATACCGTGGGATATCTGAAATACCGCCCTGTAATCCCCGTTATCCGGCAGCCACCTTACGGCATGTACCTCCGTCTTTCCATCTCCGGATAAAAATGTAAATTCCTGCTTTACCGCCATATTCTCTCCTTTACTCTGCCCATCCCCTGCTGCGGCCTACCGCCCTGTGCCAGTTGTCCATGAGCCGTTTGCTCTCATTCTTCGTCATTTGGGGCTTAAAGGTATTGTCGCATATCCATCTGCTCCGTATCTCTTCCCGGTCCTTCCACACGCCCGTGGCAAGGCCTGCGAGATATGCCGCGCCCAGCGCCGTAGTCTCGCGTATCTTGGGGCGATACACCTGTTTTTGCAGTATATCCGCCTGAAACTGCATCAAAAAGCCATCCCGGCTGGCGCCGCCGTCAGCCCTGAGATTCTTTAAGGGCAGCCCGGTATCAGCCTCCATTGCCAGCACAAGATCCGCAACCTGATAGGCTATGGATTCCTGCGCCGCGCGAATTATATGCTCCCGCTTTGTACCGCGGGTGATGCCTATTATGCTGCCGCGGGCGTACATATCCCAATATGGCGCGCCAAGTCCCGTAAATGCCGGCACAAGGTATACGCCTCCGTTGTCCCTGACCTTCTGCGCGTAATACTCCGCATCACGGCTTTCCGCAAAAAAGCGCATCTCATCCCTGAGCCACTGTATAACAGCACCGCCTACGAATACCGATCCTTCAAGGGCATACTCCACCTTGCCGTTAAGGCCCATACCTATGGTGGTTATGAGGCCGTTTTTGCTCATGAACGGCTCAGCGCCAGTATTCATCAGCAGAAAGCAGCCTGTGCCGTAGGTGTTCTTTGCATCGCCCGGGTTAAAGCAGGCCTGACCGAATAGCGCCGCCTGCTGGTCGCCGGCGATCCCCGCTATGGGTACGTTACATCCCTGAAAATCCGTATAGCCGTATACCTCGCTGCAATAGCGCACCTCGGGCAGCATGGCGCGCGGAATATCCAGCGCCCTGAGCAGCGTATCGTCCCAGTCCAGCTTGTGTATATCGAACAGCATGGTACGGGAAGCGTTGGTGTAATCAGTAGCGTGCACCCTGCCGCCTGTGAGCTTCCAGAGAAGCCATGTATCAACGGTGCCAAAGAGTATCTCTCCCCGTTTTGCGCGTTCCCTCGCGCCGTCCACCCGGTCCAGTATCCATTTTACCTTGCTGCCGGAAAAATAGGCGTCCGGTACAAGGCCGGTAGCGTTCTTTATATGCTCTCCGAGTCCTTCTTTCAGCAAACCGTCCACTATATCCGCCGTTCTCCTGCATTGCCAGACTATTGCATTATATATGGGTTTTTCAGTATTCCTGTCCCACAGAACCGTCGTCTCGCGCTGATTGGTTATGCCTATTCCGGCGATCTCCTCCGCCGAAACTCCGGATTGCGCCACGGCCTCCATCATCACGCCGTACTGCGATGACCATATCTCCATTGGATCATGCTCTACCCAGCCCTCCCGAGGATATATCTGGGTAAATTCCTTCTGGCACACGCTTACCATATGCTGATCCCTGTCAAAGAGTATGGCGCGTGAGCTGGTAGTTCCCTGATCCAACGCCAGTATGTATTTTTTATCCATTGCATCTCCTCCGGCAGATATGTTTATCCGATAGGATGTATGAATTATACCATAGCGGCGCCGCCAATGCAAAAAGAGCCGTAAATTCCGGCTCTTTTATTTTCAATCGCCCGATATTTTACTTTTCCTCGTCAAACCACAGCTCTACCTTGAAAAGGTCGCCGTCCAGTGAAAGCTTCAGCTTACCTTTCATAAGCTCTGTCAGGCTTTCCGCTATGCTGAGGCCCAATCCGCTGCCGCCCCTGCTTCTGGATTCATCGCCCTGAACAAAGCGTTCCAGCAGTTCTTCCACAGGTATATTGAGCTGCTGCTGTGATATGTTCTTGAAGCTTAGCACAGCCCTGCCGTTTTCCTTCCTCGCCTCAAGATACGCCCTGGTGCCCGGCATGCCGTGCCTGCATATATTTTGCAGCAGGTTCTCTACCACCCTCCACAGCAGCCTGCCGTCCGCCCTTGCATATATATCCTCCTCAGGCATATTGACTACCGGAGTTATGTTTACCGCCTCCATGCGTTCGCCGTACTCGGCCGAGGACTGGCGCAGCAGCTCTGAAATATTTACCCGTTCCATGTTTACGTTCAGAGCGCCGGAGGATGCCTTTGACGCCTCTATCAGGTCTTCCGTGAGCTTTTTCAGCTTCCTGCTCTGACGCGCTATGGTATCTATGTATTTCCTCGCCTTTTCATCCCGTATATCCTCCTTTTGCAGCAGGTCTATGTATGTGACTATGGAGGTGAGCGGCGTTTTAAGGTCGTGGCTCACGTTTGTTATAAGCTCCGTCTTGAACCGTTCGCTCTTCATGCGCTCGTTTACCGCTATTGCCATGCCACGGCCTATGCTGTTGAGGTTCTCGCCGTGCTCGCGAAATTCCCGTTTCATACCGGAGGTATCCACGCAGTAGCTGAGGTCGCCGTTGGCCATAGCCTGCCCCGCCCCGCGCAATATGCGCATCTGCTTTATCATTTTAAGCAGGAAATGCAGCGCGCCGCCGTTTACGGCGATCAGAAGCAGGAATGCAAGGAAACCTCCGCTGGTAAAAAATATGTATGAAAGCACCGCGTTGACCAGCAGATATCCGGCAAAGGCCAGCGAGAAGCGCCACTCCCCGCTTATGCTGCTCAAGAAGCTGCCGGCGCCAGCTCCAACTCCTGCGCAGAACCTGTATATCAACGTATTTCTGAACAGCGTACCGGTCTTTATGCGGGCTGCTGTGGTCATGCATAGGGCCATGAACACCCCGGCAAGGCAGGCCGCTATCACCGCCGCGCCCACTATATTGACGGTGTTAAGCTCGCGTGCCACGCATTCCACGAGCATTGCGCCCAGACCGGCTCCCAGGAGGATCGCCGCGACGAGGTACAGGTCGTACGGTATCTGGTCCTGCCGCAGCGGCATGCATTCCTCTGTTCCGCTCCTGTGCGCCGCGGAGCACAGCAGGAACACAAAGCACGCAAGGGCGCTGATGCCCGCGATAAGGCCGTATATTATCATGCTGTTGCGGTTTTTGTATGCAAATTCCTTTAAGCCCGTCTTATCTGTCATGACGGCATTTGCGCCGTCTATGACATAGTCCCATTCTTGTCCCTCTGTGGTAAAGGTCACTTTCAGCCCTGTCTTGTACCACTCTTTGGAACAGCAATATACCACGCCGGTAATGCAGCAGGCCAAAACGGCCGTCATGGCGCAGAACAGGCAGAATGCCACCGCCCGCGTCCAGAACTTATGGGTAAGGTTATTATCCCTCATTTTTGCCTCCGTTCAGCTTATAGCCTTTGCCCCAGACCACTTTTAAATATCTCGGGTTGCCGGGATCTATTTCAAGCTTTTCCCGTATATGCCGTATGTGTACCGCTATGGTTCCCTCCGCTCCTATGGGCGCATCATTCCATATCTTGCTGTATATTTCCTTCGAGGAAAAAACCTTGCCCGGGTTTTGCATCAGAAGCTTTAATATCTCGTATTCCGTGGGCGTAAAAGCCACCGGCTCTCCGCATAGCGTCACCTGCTTCGCATCGTCGTCCAGCTCTATATCGCCTACTCGCAGTGACTTGTGAGGCCGCGACTTTATTCCGCCGAGATATGCATAGCGGCGGAG
>CALCEX010000280.1 GCA_937900325.1 uncultured Clostridia bacterium
AAATTTTCTTTGCTTTATACGTTCAAATATAGTAAACTTTACTTATATGTATATGGTTTCCGTCCCCGTGAACCAAGTAGCGCCCGGGCCATAAAAACGGAAGGAGGGACAGTAACTTGGAAAATCAGTATGCCATAGAGATGCTGAATATAACCAAGAAGTTTCCTGGCATAATCGCCAACGACAACATAACGCTTCAGCTCAAAAAGGGCGAAATACATGCCCTGCTCGGCGAAAACGGAGCCGGCAAATCAACCCTTATGAGCGTACTTTTCGGTCTGTATCAGCCTGAGGAGGGCGAAATACATAAAGAAGGCCGCAAGGTGGAGATCAAGGATCCCAATGACGCCAACGCCCTTGGCATAGGGATGGTGCATCAGCACTTCAAGCTGGTGGAATGCTTCTCTGTTCTTGACAACATCATACTCGGAATCGAACCTAACAATCACGGCTTTCTGCAAAAGCAGGACGCCCGAAAAAAGGTTATGGAGCTTTCCGAAAAATACGGTCTTGCCGTTGACCCTGATGCCCTCATAGAGGATATCACCGTAGGTATGCAGCAGCGCACAGAGATACTCAAGATGCTGTATCGCGACAATGACATACTGATCTTCGACGAGCCTACGGCCGTGCTTACCCCCCAGGAAATAGACGAGCTGATGCAGATCATCAAAAACCTCGCCGCCGAGGGCAAGAGCATACTGTTCATATCTCATAAGCTGAATGAAATAATGGCGGTGGCAGATCGCTGCACCGTACTTCGCAAGGGCAAATATATAGGCACGGTGGAAACCACCAACACTACCATGGAGGAGCTCTCTTCCATGATGGTAGGCCGCAACGTTAATTTTCACGTTGAAAAGGCCTGCTCCAAGCCAGGCGACGTGATTCTCTCTGTTGAAAACATGACCGTGGCTTCTAAATTACACAGAAACAACGCCGTAAAGAACGTTTCCCTTAAGGTGCGCGCAGGCGAGATAGTTTGCGTAGCGGGTATTGACGGAAACGGCCAGACCGAATTCGTTCATGCCATTACCGGCCTTGATCCCGTTGTATCCGGTAAGATCATGCTCTCCGGCAAGGATATAACCCATGCTCCCATACGTCAGCGCAGCATAATGGGAATGAGCCACATACCCGAGGATCGCCACAAGCACGGGCTGGTACTAGATTATACCCTGGAGGATAACCTTGTGCTCCAGCGTTACTTTGAATCCGAATTCACCGACCATGCGGGCTTTCTCCGCAGGAAGAATATCCGCTCCTATGCGGAAAAGCTTATCGGTCAGTATGACATCCGTTCCGGTCAGGGCCCCGTCACAATCGCCCGAAGCATGTCCGGCGGCAATCAGCAGAAAGCCATAGTAGCCCGCGAGATAGACAAAAATCCTGAACTGCTGGTAGCCGTTCAGCCCACCCGCGGTCTTGATGTAGGCGCGATAGAGTACATCCACAAGCAGCTTGTAGCCCAGCGCGACGCCGGCAAGGCAGTACTGCTGGTATCCCTCGAGCTGGATGAGGTGATGGACGTGCCTGATCGCATACTGGTAATGTACGAGGGCGAGATAGTCGGCGAGCTTGACCCAAAGGCTACCACTCAGGAGGAGCTGGGTCTCTACATGGCAGGCGCAAAGAGAGACGAGGTGAAAGCATGAAAAAGAATCTGCTGAAAAATGACGGTGTGCAGTCGCTGATAGCGTCTCTCGTATGCATAGTGCTGGGATTGCTTATAGGCTATATCGTGCTGTTGTTCATCAATCCTGCCGGCGCAGGCAATGCCATAGTTACCATAGTAAAGAATTTCATGACCTACAACAGGCCGCAGTCACAGCTGAAGTATCTGGGGAACACGCTGGTAAAGACGGCTCCCCTGCTCCTCTGTTCCCTGTCCATACTGTTTTCCTATAAGGTTGGCCTATTCAACATAGGCGCCGCCGGTCAGTACTGTGCCGGCGCGGCTCTGGCGCTTTATACCGCGCTCGGCCTCGGCTGGAGCTGGCTTCCCTGCATGGTATTCGCAATGCTATCAGGCGCGCTGCTCGGCTGCATAAGCGGCGTGCTGAAGTCCTGCCGCAACGTAAACGAGG
>CALCEX010000281.1 GCA_937900325.1 uncultured Clostridia bacterium
CTCATATTTATTACCGTAATAGGCTTGATGCCTGCCGCCCTTGCGGAAGCGGCGCCTGAAGCCCCTACCACAAAGCATATATGCCTCATGGACGCCAACACCGGCGCGGTGCTCTATGAAAAGGACGCCCGCTCCAGGGCGTATCCCGCCAGCACCACGAAGATAATGACTGCCATACTTGCCCTCGAGCTGTGCGACGACCTTGAAGAAAAGATAAATGTGGGCAGCAGCTTTGACAAGCGCGGTTCGCTTATGAAGTTTTCGAACAACGAGGAGCTGCGCATAATCGACCTTATATACGGCACCATGATGGTATCCGGCAACGACGCCGCCAGCGCTCTTGCCATCCACATATCGGGCAGCCAGGATGAATTTTCAAAGCTGATGAATGCCAAGGCCGCCGAGATCGGCATGAACGACACCCACTTCGTAAAAGCCAACGGTCTGCATGACGATAACCACTATTCCACCGCCTACGATATGGCGCTGCTGGGCCGCTACGCCATGCAGAACCAGAAATTCCGCGAAATAGTAAGCGCGCAGTATTGGGACGTTCCTCCTACGAACAAGGACAGCGACGGCTATCACCTTGAAAACGCAAACCGGCTTATTCACAAGAGCGAAAAGGATACTCAGAGCTACCTTTATCAGTACGCCACCGGCATAAAGACCGGCGACACTGACCAGGCCGGCCGCTGCATAGTGGCCTCCGCAAAGAAGGACGGCGTAGAGCTTATATGCGTGCTCTTCGGCGACCCGCAGGGTGACAAGTATCGCTATCTCCGCTTTGAGAACGCACCAAAGTTCTTCAACTGGGGATTTGAGAATTACTCCTCCGTAAGTGTCAGTGAGCTTGGCCTGCAATCGAGCTTCAATGTACCCGTTGAAAACGGCGCCTTTGCGGATGGAGGCGGGCTCACCGCCACGGCGGACATCTCCGGCAAAATAATCGCCGGCACCCGTGACTTTGTAAACAGCGTCATCTCCTCCAAGGATACCATAACCACAAACGTTACATACCGGGACGGGGCTGCGGCACTGAC
>CALCEX010000282.1 GCA_937900325.1 uncultured Clostridia bacterium
AAGGGCGGGGGCCGCCCGCAGGCGGTCAGTTCCGGCGCGTCTCCCGCGGCGGAACCTCCTCTGTGGTCGATACTAAGAAAATTCCTCCCTTCGGTTGACACCGAAAGGAGGAATGGGTATAATACCAGTAGGGTAAGACCGAATCGGTCAGCCGATACTTAAGTTTTATTCCTAACTAATAGGAACTACCGCTCTGGTGTCAGCAGGGCGGTTATTTTTTTCTGACCGTTATGGTTATCGATTTTATGTCACGCTTCAGCGCAACAAAAAGCATGATAATCAATTCAATCATACTTCACACCTCCCTTCGGAGAGTGTGCTGACCGCCGCTTGCCCTGTGTATTATACTTGAAATCATTATAGCGCTTATGTAGAAATTTGTCTATATTGAACGACGCCCTTATACCCACTAAGAAAATAGGAAATGAAGGGCGGGGGCCGCCCGCAGGCGGTCAGTTCCGGCGCGTCTCCCGCGGCGGAACTTCCTCTGTGGTCGAAATTAAGAAAATTCCCCCAATCCGTTGACACGGAAAGGGGGAATGGGGCCCGCCGCAGCGGGTCAGTTCCGGCGCGTCTCCCGCGGCGGAACCTCCTCTGTGGTCGATACTAAGAAAATTCCTCCCTTCGGTTGACACCGAAAGGAGGAATGGGTATAATACCAGTAGGGTAAGACCGTAACGGTCAGCCAGTCAAGAAAAAGTTATTATTTGAAATAACCGTCCTGTTCCAGCAGGGCGGTTATTTATGTCGGAACTTTATGATCGTTATCGTCTCTACTTCATGCTTAAGCGCAAGAATGAGCGCAATAATCAATTCCAGCATTCTACACACCTCCCTTCGGAGAGTGTGCTGACCGCCGCTTGCCCTGTGTATTATACTTGAAATCATTATAGCGCTTATGTAGAAATTTGTCTATATATAAGGCTTTTCCTCAATACAGACAAATTCATGCAGCTGCGCTATTCATAATCGAAGGACTGAAGAAACGTCTTTGCGCGGCCGGTTTCCGGGCCGTTGAAAAAGCGCTTCGGGTCGCCGGATTGCTCTACGATGACGCCGTTCTCTATAAACACGATCCGGTCGGCAATGGCGCGGGCAAAGTTCATCTCATGGGTGACGATGACCATGGTGCTGCCCGCCCTGGCAAGAGACAGAACTACCTCCAGCACCTCCCGCACCATTTCCGGGTCGAGCGCCGCGGTGATCTCATCGAGCAGCAGTATCTCCGGGTGCATACACATCGCCCGGACAATGGCTACCCGCTGCTTCTGCCCGCCGGACAGCTGCCGCGGATAGTCGTCCTTCCGATCGGCAAGCCCGACCCGCTCCAGCAGCTCCAGCGCCTCCTGCTCCGCCTCCGCGCGGGGGCGCTTCTGTACCTTCATCGGCGCGAGCAGGATGTTTTCCAGAATGGTCATATGAGGAAAAAGATCATAGCTCTGGAATACCATGCCGATCTTCTGCCGCATCCGGGTGATGGACCTGCTCTCCCGCTGAACCGGCTCCCCATCCAGCAGTATCTCGCCGCCCTGAATCGGCTCCAGGCCGTTCAGGCAGCGCAGCAGCGTGCTTTTCCCGCAGCCGGATGGGCCGATGATCACGACCACCTCGCCCTTGTGGACGTCCAGGTCAAAATCCTCAAAAATAACATGATCTCCGAAATCCTTATGCAGATGCCGGACGCTTAACAAAACATTTTCCACAGCTATGACCACCTTTTTTCCAAATACCCCGCCAAACGGCCGACCGGCCAGCAAATAAGAAAATACAGCAAAAATACCGCCCCAAAGACGCCGAACGCGGCGTTGGGGGATGCGCGCCGGTTCGCCTCGATGATCTGCTGGGCAACCTTCAGCACCTCCACAATGCCTATCATCATCACAAGGCTGGTGGTTTTTACCATCCGGGTGATGAGGTTGATGGACAGCGGGATCAGCCGCCGTATTGTCTGGGGCAGAATGACCAGGCTGTAAACCTGAGCCGGCTCCATGCCAAGCGCCTGCGCGCTCTGCCATTGAATGGCGGGTATGCTCTGCAATGCGCCCCGCACCAG
The DNA here is from genome assembly GCA_937900325.1 of uncultured Clostridia bacterium. GTDB lineage: Bacteria > Bacillota > Clostridia > Christensenellales > CAG-138 > SFEL01. Next base: position 2,054 of record CALCEX010000282.1, read on the forward strand.
GTCGCCCATTTCCGCCGTGCCCCAGAAGCTGAACACGATGACGGCAGAGGTCTCCGCCTCCAGGTTCCAGCCGAATACTCTGGTCGTACCGAAATAAACTATAAACAAAAGCACCATCTGGGGCATTATCCGGACGGTTTCCAGATATATACGGAAAACCGCCTTCAAAACGCGGCTTCTTGAGGTCATGAGAACCCCCATCCCAACGCCCAGCACGATGCTGACGGCGACGGAGATCAGGCTGATGCGCAGCGCCACCCACAGGCCGCCCAGCAGCCGCAGAAAATTCGTCCCCTTGAACAGAACGTCAATCCCCAAACTCTGCATAGCGCAGCCTCCTTTCCAGCCAGCTGCCCAGAACGGATACGGGGAGCAGCATGATCAGATAGAAGATCACCAGCAGCGTCAGGCACTCGATGGTCTTGGCGTACATCCCGATCAGATCCTTTGCCGTGAACATCAGGTCCATCAGGCTGACCGTGGAAAACACGCTGGTCTCCTTGAGCAAAAAAATCACATTTGCCAAAAGCCCGGGAACGCTGGACGCGACCGCCTGCGGCAGGATCACATAGCCAAACACCTGCGCCGGGCGCATTCCAAGGCTCTGGGCGCTCTCCGTCTGAATAAGAGGGATGCTTTCCAGCCCGCTGCGGAAGGTCTCCGCCATGTATGCGCCGCCCAGCAGGCCCAGCCCAAGCTTGCCGCAGGTCTCCGCGCTGATGCGGACGCCGATCTTCGGCAGCGCGAAATACAGGAAGAACAGCTGCACCAGCAAGGGCGTATTGCGAAACAGCCCGATGTACCCGCCGGCGATCTGCCGCAGCACGGGAATTTTCCAATGCACTGCCGCCGCGCAGGCGACGCCCAGCGCCAGCGCCAGCGCAACTCCCTGCCAGCCTATCCGAAGCGTCAGCAGCAGCGCGTCCCAAAACCTCGGCAGGTATGCGGTTATAACATCAATATCCATAAGCGCCCTCTGTTTTACTTTGGTTTCTTAAGGCCGGTCATCCGCGCCGGAAGGGGGATAACGGCGCGGATTACCTGTCTGCTTCTGTTACTGCTTTGCCGAGGTATCCGCAGCGCCTTCCGCGCCGCCGCCCTCCACGACCAGCGTGTCCTCGTATTCCTTGCCGTAGGTGTCCAGCAGCGTCGCCTCATAGTCTGCGTGGAAGAAGTTCTCTTCGCCCAGCGCCCTGATCTCCTCGTTCAGCCAGTCCAGCAGCGTGGCGTTGCCCTTGGCGACAGCGGGGGCGATGGTATCCGCGCTGCCCAGAGAGGGGATGCCGACCACATAGCCGGGATTTTCGATGGCGAAAGCGATAACTTCGGTATTGTCGTTTGCCCAGGCCACGCCGTTGCCGTTTTCAAAAGCGGTCTTGGCCTCGGCGTAGGCGTCGTACTTTTGCAGCTTGATCTCGGGATTGTTCTTTTCCAGATAGGTCTCGGCAGTGGTGCCGGAGATCACGATGACCTGATCGTCAGCACCGATCTCGTCCAGGGATGTGATCGGCGCGGATTCGGGAGAAACAACGCCCAGCGCTACGTTCATATACGGAAGGGCAAAATCCACCTCCTGCGCCCGCTCGGGAGTGACGGTAAAGTTGGCAAGTATGATGTCTACCTTTCCGGTCTGCAAATACTCTATACGGTTGGCAGCCTCGGTAGAGACATAATTGATTTTCACGCCCAGATCTTCGCCGATGCGGTTGGCAAAGTACACGTCGTAGCCCTGATACTCGCCGTTCTCGTCCACATAGCCGAAGGGGCTCTTGTCGGAAAATACGCCAATGTTGACGGTGCCGCTGGACTTGATCTCCTCCAGTGTGCGGAAAGCGCCCGCGGCATCGGCCGCGTCGGCTCCCTCGGCGGTTTTTGCCGTCTCCGCTCCGCAGCCTGCAAGCAGGGCGGCGGCAATAGTCAGGCTCAGGAACACAATTCCGAATTTCTTGATAAATTTCTTCATGGAAAAATCCTCACTTTTCTATAAATTCAATAAATTTCAGGGAATCTAAGCGCAAAAAAACAGGAACTCAAGTAGAAGCTCCCGGGTAAATGGCGTTATGATATCCCTTTGGGAAAAATCATGTTTCAGATGCAAAGATCGTATGCGAATGCACCCTGCCATACGGATATGCCCAGGAGGTATACATTCGACAACAGCACTGCGCCGCATAAGCGTTGACCTCAAACACCGTGATCCGCTCCTTTCATAAATCTGCTTAGATTCAATGACTGCATTATATTCCTACTTTCCTACTATGTCAATAGGTTTTTTAAAAATTTCTGTTTATTTCACCATGCAGGGCGTGGGCGCCACCATAACCAGTAATCGGCTTGTTGAGAATCTGAATCCAAACGGGAAGCTGCTATATTATAAGCTGCTGAGCCAATACAGCAAAAGGAACGCCTATATGTATTACAGTAAAGGACGCTATGTTACGGCCGCCGTACCGGATCAGATCAAACGGTATCCAGGCATCCGAACTTCCGCCTGTACCGTCAGGTAAGGCCGTAGTCACGATCCCCCGGCAGGGCGGGCATTTGTGATAGCAGCCCTATTGCCTCAGGAAGCGAACGGCGGGCCTCCGCCCGATATGTTAATATATTGTCCGTATGGTTAATATAATATCGTGGGTTTCCTTTGACTTTACGCGCATTTTACGTTATCATGAAATAGTGGAACTTATTTATATCGCCAGTGTTTTATCATTTCCCAAAAACTGAAAAGGAGCGACGTCTTACCTATGTACCGTATAGTTAGAAAAGAACGCCTTCACGACACGGTGTCTTTGATAGAGGTCGAAGCGCCCTATGTCGCAAGAAAGGCTCTTCCCGGGCAGTTTATCATCCTTCGCATTGACGAGCAGGGCGAGCGCATCCCTCTCACCATTGCGGATTACGACCGGGAAAGGGGCACGGCAACCGTTATATTCCAGAAGGTCGGCGCGACCACGAAGCGGCTGGACCTCCTCGAAGAGGGCGATTACCTCATGGACTTTGCGGGCCCCCTCGGCAAGGCCAGCGAGTTTGAGCACCTCAAGGGCAAAAGGGCCGCCGTTGTGGCGGGCGGCCTCGGCGTCGCCATAGCCTACCCCCAGGCGAAGGCATTGAGCGCCGTGGGCGCAAAGGTGGACGCCTTCATAGGCTTCCGCAGCACCAGCCTGTATATCCTCACGGAGGAATTCAAAAACGCCTGCGATAACCTCTATATAATGACCGACGACGGCTCCAACGGCCATAAGGGCTTCGTTACCGACGCCCTTGCGGAGCAGCTCAAGGCCGGCGCAAGGTATGACGAGGTGTTCGTCCTCGGGCCCATGCCCATGATGCGCGCCGTATGCAGCCTTACCAGGGAATACGGCATAAAGACCACCGTCTCCATGAATACCATAATGATAGACGGCACCGGAATGTGCGGCGGCTGCCGCCTTACAGTAAACGGCGAAACAAAGTTCGCCTGCGTGGACGGGCCGGACTTTGACGGCCACCTTGTGGATTTTGACGAGGCCATCATGCGCAGCCGCATGTACCGCGCCGAGGAGAAGCTTTCCGATGAAAAGCACTTCTGCCATCTTACAGGAGGGGAGAGATAATATGCCTAACATGACCTTGCAGAAAACCCCTGCCCGTGAGCAGGAACCCGATATCCGCAACAAAAATTTCAATGAAGTTTCCCAGGGCTACGATGAGGAGCTGGCGCTCAACGAGGCCGCCCGCTGCCTGAACTGCAAAAATATGCCCTGCGTTTCCGGCTGCCCGGTAAATGTGCGCATTCCGGAGTTCATAGCAAAGATCGCCGCCCATGACTACGAGGGCGCCTACGCCATAATAAAGACCACCAACAGCCTTCCCGCCATCTGCGGCCGGGTATGCCCCCAGGAAAACCAGTGCGAGAGCAAGTGCGTCCGCGGCATAAAGGGCGAGCCGGTAGGCATAGGCCGGCTGGAGCGCTTCGCGGCGGACCGCGCCATGGCGAAGGGCTCCGCCCCCGCCGCCCTGCCCGCCCCAAACGGCAAAAGGGTAGCCGTCATAGGCTCCGGCCCCGCGGGCCTTACCTGCGCGGGCGACCTTGCAAAGCTGGGCTATGAGGTGCATATATTCGAGGCGCTGCATACCCCCGGCGGCGTGCTGGTATACGGCATTCCGGAGTTCCGTCTCCCCAAGGCGCTGGTTCGTGAGGAGATAAGGAACGTGGAGGCTCTGGGCGTAAAGATAGAGACCAACGTGGTCGTCGGCCGCTCCATAAGCCTTGATGAGCTGATGGAGGAGGAGGGCTTTGACGCTGTGTTTGTAGGCAGCGGCGCGGGATTGCCAAACTTCCAGAAGATACCCGGCGAGAACCTCTGCGGCGTATACTCCGCAAATGAGTTCCTCACCCGCATAAACCTCATGAAGGCATATAAGTTCCCCGAGACGGATACTCCTATCCGCGTCGGCAGAAACGCCGCGGTAATAGGCGGCGGCAACGTGGCCATGGACGCCGCCCGCTGCGCAAAGCGCCTGGGCGCGGAGAACGTATACATCGTGTACCGCAGGAGCGAGGCCGAGATGCCCGCCCGCCGGGAAGAAGTACACCACGCCAAGGAGGAGGGCATCATCTTCAAGGTGCTCAACAACCCCATCCGCATAAACGGCGATGAGAACGGCTATGTCACCTCAATGGAGTGCATAGAGATGGAGCTGGGCGAGCCCGACGCTTCCGGCCGCCGCAGGCCCATAGCAAAAGAGGGCAGCGAGTTCACCCTGGATGTGGATACCGTCATCGTGGCCATAGGCAACAGCCCCAACCCCCTCATCAAGAACACCACCCCCGGCCTCGCTGTGGGCCGCAAGGGCGAGATAACCGCAGACCCCGAGACCGGCGCCACCTCCAAGCCCGGCGTGTTCGCGGGCGGCGACGCCGTTACCGGCGCGGCTACCGTAATACTGGCCATGGGCGCAGGCAAGAAGGCCGCCGCCGCCATTGACGAGTACCTCAAGAACAAATAAAGCGTAAAGCAGCTTTAAGCCCTGCCGTACACGATAAGGCAGGGCCTTTCTTATATTTTTTAATAATTCTATTTTTCGTCTGCTCTTCTTTTCTCTTTGCTTCTTTCTCCTTTTCTTTTCTCATGAAAAGAAAAGAGAAAAAAGATGCGGCTGTATCATCCCATAAACGCCACGCGCTCGCCGCCCTGCAATACCTCGGGCAGGTCGTTCATGCGCAGCAGGTTGGCCCGGCTGGTGTTGTATTCCCGGGCTATGGAGTAGAGCGTATCCCCGGCGCTGGCGAAATATACGGTTATGCCCTGATGGGCGGGCCTTTGGGGGCACTCCTCAATACCCGTCACCGCCTCAAAGCCGCCCGTGCAGCACAGGTCCGCAGCGAGTATGAGCGTGCAGTTCAGCTCCACGCTTCTGCCGCCCCCCGCCGCAGAGGCCGCCGCAACCGCGTATATCATGGCGTCCGTGGCGTCCTGGGCTTCCATGCCCACGCTGAAGGGTATATCCTCATTGAAGGCGAATATGCGGCCGCTTTCGGCGGTATACAATATGCGGGTGAACAGCAGCCCCTCGGCGGTCAGCACCCCGTTTTCAATGCCGTATGACGTTACCATGGGCCGCGCGGTCGCGTATACCACCCTTGCCGCCTCGGGCATTCCCCCGGGTATCATTACGTTCTCGATCACGGACTGCCGCTGCGTGCTCGATCCGCAATATGACGAGGTGCGTATAAGCCCATGGGTGCATTCAAACGGCACGGTGGGGGAAAAGGTATCCGTCACGGCGTCAAAGCGGCCGCCGGCGCGGCCCCATGCGCGGTATGTAAGCTCCACATCCGCTATGACCACGCCAAAATCCTCCGCCCCCCGCACCTGGCAGCCGGATACCCTTACCTCGCCCCACATGGGGGCCAGCGCCTCGCCCTCCACGGTCTGGGTAAAGGGTATGGCCTGGCTCAGCTGGCTCATCGCGCCGGTGCGGCTCTGTACCAGCGCCGATATGTACAGCGTACCCTCGAGGCATATCCCGTCCTTGCCGGGCGATACGTCCCTGAGCGCCCCATGTACCTCGCTGTACAGCACCTCTGCGGCGAAGGGCGCCTCTATCTCCTCCCGCAGGCGGAAGCTGCCCCGGCTTTCCCCCGCCCGCTCATAGAGCGCCAGCTCCCGCCGCTGCTGCTCGCAGTCCTCTATGCCCCTTATGCCGTCCAGTACCTTCGCCCCGCCCGAGGCTGCCGCCATCGCGTTGATATCCGCCACCGCGTTAAGGGCGATCCCGCCCTCTCCAGCGCTTATTTCCAGGGATTGCAGCGCAGGGCGCACCTCTGCCCTCATACCCTCATGCACGCCCTCCGCAGCTATGCGGTGGGTGAAAGGGGCGCTGGAGGTAAAGGCAAACACCCTGTCGTCCATGCAGATGAGGTCTATCCTCACAACTCCCTCTATGGCTATTTCCCCCTCCCGGGCGCTGGCTGAGGAGACGGCTATTTCCCCCGTATACGATAGTATCTCCTTTGCGCTGCGGCCCTCCGGCAGCGGTATGCCGCCCTCGATGGTTCCCTGGGATACTCCTGTATATATTATCCGCTCCCCCGGGAGCTCCTTCCAGATCAGTTCCATATTCCCGCTCCTCTCGCACAGATTATCGTTATATAATCATACGAGGGGAGTATGCCGATTATGCAAAAGGGCCGCTTATGCGGCCCCTTTGCCCATAAACAAAGGTAAAAAGCGCAGAAATGATAATATTTAATGTTTATTGTCCCGGCCGCCTGTACGAGGGCCATGCATAAAAGAGCGGGTATTCGCAAGCGTTAATAACATGAGTTACTAACATTATCAACATAGTTATCCACATTCCCATGCGTTTAAGCCGGTTTAAGTGTTAGCAACAAGTTCAGAATAAACCCTTGACGTATATTTATTATTGCTCTCATCCTTGCCGCAGCCGGTAAAAAGATATTATTTTACACATACCGCGCTTATATCACATTCTGTATCTCGCTTCTTCCGCTTTTCTCCCGGGCAGCCTCCATAATGAGCTTATCGGCAACCAGGGCGATGAACTCGCCATTGGTGGGCTTATCGTTTTTATTGTAGATATTGTAGCCGAATATCTGGTTGATATTCTCGATCTTTCCCCGGGTCCAGGCCACCTCTATGGCGTGGCGTATGGCGCGCTCTACCTTGGAGGCGGAGGTCTGGAACCTCCTGGCGATCCCGGGGTAGAGCTCCTTGGTTATGCGCCCGCAGAGGGCGGGCTCAAAGTATACCATGCGCACCGCCTCCCGAAGATAATGATAGCCCTTTATGTGCGCCGGTATGCCTATCATGAGGAATACCGAAGCGATCTTCTCGTCCAGAGTCTGGGGCTTGGGACTTATGGCGCATACCTGGGAGCGCTGTGCATAGGTGCTCTCCAGCATATCCATTATGCGCTTGTACAGCGTATCGGGATCGACGGGCTTGACCATGTAATACTTTGCGCCGAGCGCGCAGGCCTGCCGCACCATCTCCTCCTGGCGCAGGGCGCTTATCACTATGACGGCGGGCGCGTCCTTCACGAGGCCGCTGTTCAGCCGCTCAAGCAGCTCAAAGCCGTCCATGCCCGGCATGACGAGATCGCACAGGAGCGCATCGTAGCGGTTGTTGTTCATTGCATCCAGGGCGGACTGGCCGTCGCTCACAGCGTCCACCCGCTCTATTCCCTCCTGGACCGTAAGGTAATCCCTGATCGCAGCCTGGAACTGATTGTTGCTGTCTGCCAAAAGTATGCGGTATTTAGCCATATAGTGCCTCCGTAATAATGTAATTTTTTGGTTATCCTGCGGTATATGCGGTTTTCTGTATGCTGTGATTTTAGCACCGCCATTTTCGCGGCGATAGGGAATAAATTTGGCTGTTTTTGAGGGCGTTTGCCTCCTCGGGCAAAATTATTGTCCGGTTTTGTCCGTGGGTCAAAAAAGGTGCGCCGTTATTTGCTTTTATGGCGCTTCCGTGATATGCTATAATTGATTTTATCAAGAATTTGCTGGAGGGTTTGTCATATGGACGACAGCAGGCTTTTTGAAAGGACGGTCTCCTCCGCCATACAGTATTCGGGCCCGGTATTCGACGTGTACAGCGATACTGTGGAGCTATGCAATAAAAAGATCGCCCGAAGGGATTATCTCAAGCACCGGGGCGCGGTAGCCGTGGTGCCGCTCACGGATAAGGGCGGCGTGATAATGGAGCGCCAGTTCCGCTACCCTCAGCAGAGGGTGATGACCGAGATACCCGCAGGCAAGCTGGAGGCTTTTGACACGGACCCTCTCGAGGCCGCAAAGCGCGAGCTTAAAGAAGAAACAGGCGTGACCGCCAAGGAGTTTATACCCCTTGGCATATACATACCCTCCCCCGCCATACTTTCGGAGCGGATATACGTTTACCTTGCCAGAGGCCTGAGCTTCGGCGATACCCACCCGGATGAGGATGAATTTCTGGATTACCGGGAAGCGCCGCTGGGCCGGCTTATAGATATGATAATGAACGACCAGATCTCCGACGGCAAAACGGTATTCGGCCTGTTCAAGGCGGCGGAGTACCTGCGGCGTGAGGAGCTTGAAGCCAATGGATAAGGGCGCGGCATTCAAAAACCTTCTGTTCGATCTGGACGGGACGCTCACCGACCCCGCGCTGGGCATAACCTCCGCCGCGCAGTACGCCCTCGGCAGGATGGGCATAGAGATCGCGGACAGATCGACGCTTACATGGCTGATAGGGCCGCCTCTCATCGGCTCCTTTGAGGAGGGCTTCGGCCTGACTCACCTTCAGGCGCTGGAGGCGCTCGGATACTATCGGGAGTATTTTTCCGAAAAGGGCATATTTGAAAACCGGATATATCCCGGCATACCCGAGCTTCTGAGCGACCTCAGGGCCGCGGGCAGGCGGATGATGGTAGCCACCTCAAAGCCTGAGGAATTCACCCACAGGATACTGGAGCACTTCGGTATAGCGCGGTATTTCGACTTTGTGGGCGGCAATACCATGGACGAGAGCAGGCCCACAAAGGCGGATGTAGTATCCCATGTGCTGCGCTCCCGTTCCGATGCGGCGCCGGAAAACACCCTGATGATAGGGGACCGGAAATACGACGTTGAGGGGGCGAGGGCCTTCGGCCTGGACTGCGCCGGCGTGCTATACGGCTACGGCAGCCGGGAGGAGCTGGAGCAGGCGAAGGCCAGATACATAGTCGAAAGCGTGGCGGCGCTCCGCGATCTGCTGCTTTAGCCTATAAATAAAAAAAATATAAGGAGAAACGGAAATGTCAAAGGTCTATTTTACGGATATGCGCACGTCCTTCAGGGAGAACCTGCCAAAGAAGCTGACCCGCCTTATAGACAGGGCCGGCCTTGGCACCATAGACTTCGACCATAAGTTTGTCGCCATCAAGATACACTTCGGCGAGCTTGGCAACATGGCCTACCTGAGGCCGCAGTACGCCAGGGCCCTTGCGGCCTATATAAAAGAAAGGGGCGGCATACCCTTCCTTACAGACTGCAACACGCTCTACGTAGGCTCCCGCAAGAACGCGCCGGAGCACATAGAGACCGCGTACATAAACGGCTACACCCCCTACGCCACCGGCTGCCAGGTGATAATAGCAGACGGCATAAAGGGCGCCGATGAAGCCTATATACCCATAGACTGCGAGGAGGTCAAGACCGCGAAGATAGGCCGCGCCATAGCGGACGCGGATATAATAATAAGCCTCAGCCACTTTAAGGGCCACGAGGAGGCGGGCTTCGGCGGCGCGCTGAAAAACCTCGGCATGGGCTCCGGCTCAAGGGCGGGCAAGATGGAGATGCACTACGACGGCAAGCCGGTGGTGGATCACGACCGCTGCCGCGGCTGCCATATGTGCGCAAGCATATGCGCCAACAACGGCATACATTACGAAAACGGCAAGGCCGTAATAGACCACTCACACTGCGTGGGCTGCGGCCGCTGCATAGCCATATGCAACTTTGACGCCATACGGCCCGACAACAGCTCCAGCGAAGCCAGCCTGAACAGGCGCATCGCGGAATACGCCTATGCAGTGGTCAAGGATAAGCCGAATTTCCACATAAACATCGCTGTGGATATTTCCCCGAACTGCGACTGCCACTCCGAAAACGACGCGGCGATCATTCCCAATATCGGTATGTTCGCCTCCTTTGATCCCGTGGCGGTAGACCTGGCCGCGGCGGACGCGGCAAACGCCATGCCCGCCAACCCAAGGAGCGCGCTGGGCGAAGCGGAATGCCGCTGCCATGACCACTTCACCAACGTCCACCCCAACACCAACTGGCGGGTGCAGATAGAGCACGGCGAAAAGATAGGCCTGGGCAGCAGCAAATACGAGCTCATACGCATATAACCATACTTGACGGAAAGGCATTCTGACTTTTGCTTGAAAGGTACACTGCGGTAGACGTTGAGACCCCGAACCGCAACAACGACTCCATCTGCTCCATAGGCATAGTGCACATGGAATACGGCGCTCCCGTCTACCGGCGGGAGTTCCTTGTGAACCCCCGGGAGCACTTTGACGACTACAACATAAAAATACACGGCATAACCCCCCGCATGGTGGAAAACGCCCCCTTATTCCCGGAGATATGGCCGGAGATAGAGCCCTTTTTCCATGGAATAATGGCTGCCCACAGCGCCGCCTTCGACCTTGGGGTCATATGCAAATCCCTTATAGTATACGGCCTGCCCATACCCGAGATCACCTACATCTGCTCACTGCAGAAGGCCAAAAAGCACATACCGAAGGAGCTTTACGGCAGCCACAGGCTCAACGACCTCTGCGCCGGGCTCAAGCTGCCCCTCGAGCATCACCATGATTCTCTGGACGACGCGCTGGGCTGCGCCCTTATAATCGAAAATCTGGTGGATCGCTTCGGCGTAGGGCCGGAGGATATCAAAAAGTACCAGTACAAGGGGATACAGCCCGCCGTATCGGAGAAGGAGCGCAATCTGGCAATACAGGCCCTGTGGAACACCATGGAAAAATACGGGAGGCGCGGCGTACTGTTTGCGGAGTATCATGAGGCGCTGGAGGACTGGGTGCGAAAATACGACAAGTACCTCCGGGACCCGGATGTGCGCGCCTGCCGCGATTTTATCCAGGGGGCGCTGCAAAGGGGCTGCATAACCCCGGAAGAATACCAGATCATAATGGGGCTTTGATATGTTGACGGAGCAGGGCATAAAGCGTTATATCACATCGGATATAGACGTGATATTCTTTGAGGAATCCCCCTCCACCAATCTGGAGGCGAAGAGGATGGCGGAAACCGCAAGGGAAGGCGCCGTCATATTCGCGAGGCGGCAGCTTTCCGGCCGAGGCCGTATCGGAAGGAGCTTCGAAAGCCCCGAGGGGGGCATATACATGACCATGCTGGTGCGCCCGAAAGACCCCGTTTGCCTGACCATGGCGGCGGCGGTAGCCGTGCGCAGGGCCATGGTCCGCAAGCTGGAGCTCCGCCCCGCCATAAAGTGGGTAAACGACATATACTGGAACGGCAAAAAGGTCTGCGGAATACTTGCAGAGGGCGTGATCTGCAAAAACGAGCTGAAGTACGCGGCAGTGGGAGTCGGGCTGAACTACCAGAGCCCCGGGTTTACCGGCGGCCTTTCCCAAAAGGCAGGAAGCCTGTATCCCGACTCCGAGCCCCCCGTTTCCATAAACGAGATGGCGGCAGCCATGGCGGATGAGCTGTATTCGGCTCTCACAGACCCATCCGACCCCTCCATATACCGCGAATACCGCCAAAGCAGCATGCTTACCGGGAAACGCATAGTGCTCATGCGGGAGGGCGAGCCGGAGGCGACAGCCATGGACGTTACCCCTGAGGGACACCTTATCGTCCGCTTTGACGATGGGCATACCGAGGAGCTTTGCAGCGGCGAGGTGAGCGTCAAGGCCGCAGAAGCTCCGCATTTCGTATAAAACGCAATACCGGCAGCAGCAATTGCAATACTGAATGCTGTTTTTCGGTGATAACATGTCATAAAGACTGTTGTCGCCGATTTTTTTGATAAAAGGAGAAATAATATGGAATTGAAAAAGTCTACCGTATGGAAAAGCTACCGCTTCCCGCTCATACTTCTCGGCTCCATAATACTTGGCTGCATCGCAGGCGCGCTGCTGGGCAAAAAGGCGGGCGTGCTTGCTCCCCTGGGCAATATATTCGTAAACGCCATGTTCACGGTAGTGGTGCCGATGGTGTTCATCTCTATAGCCTCCGCCGTCGGCAATATGTCCAACATGAAGCGGCTCGGCAAAATACTGGGCTCCACCCTCATCACCTTCATCGTCACCGGCATAATCGCCGGCGTCATAATGATAGCCGCCGTAAAGCTGTTTCCTCCCGTGCTTACCCCCTTTGAGGTAGCCGCAGAGGAGGTCGGCGAGCCCAAGACCGTAGGCGAGCTTATCGTAAGCTTCCTCACTGTGAGCGACTTCCCGCAGCTCTTCAGCCGCAGCAATATGCTGCCCCTTATAGTGGCCTCGATAATATTCGGCTTTGGCGTCTCCCTCTGCGGCGGCTCGGAATGCGCCGTTGGAAAGCTGCTCAATAACCTTTCGGATATCATAATGAAGATCGTGAGCATACTGATGTATTATGCTCCCATAGGCCTCTTCGCCTTCTTCGCCTCCCTCATCGGCGAGTTCGGGCCGACGCTCATAGGCAACTTCGGCCGGGCCATGCTGCTGTACTATCCTCTGTGCGTCCTGTATTTCTTCATAGCCTTCCCGCTGTATGCCCGCTTCGCAGGCGGCAAGGGCGCGGCAAAGAAGCTCTTCCAGCACATACTCAAGCCCGCCGTCACCTCCCTTGGTACCTGCAGCTCCATAGCAACCATTCCCGCGAATATGGAAGCCGCGGAAGAGATAGGCATCCCCCGGGACGTGAGCGACATAGTTCTGCCCCTTGGCGCGACCATGCATATGGACGGCTCTGTATTCTCCGCGATACTCAAGATAAGCTTCCTCTTCGGCTTCTTCGGGATGCCCTTTGAGGGCATAGGCACCTATGTGACCGCCCTGATGATAGCCATATTCTCCGGCGTAGCCATGTCCGGCGTGGCCGGCGGCGGCTTCGTAGGCGAGATGGTCATAGTATCCCTGTTCTTCCCCGAGCAGATGGGCATCGCCTTCCCCGTGATCGCCACCATAGGCGCGCTGGTCGATCCTCCCGCGACCTGCATAAATGCCTCCGGCGATACCGTGGCCTCCATGATAGTCGCCCGCTTCGTCGAGGGCAGGGACTGGTTCCAGAAAAAGCAGGCCGAAAAGGCCGAAAAAGTAGAGGCATAAGGCCCGCTTTGAAGCCCATGCCCCGCGCGGCAAACGCCGAATGTGAAATCACGGTCAAAAGCCCGAAATGCTATGCTTATCGGGCTTTTTTGTGGTATAATGGTCACGTGTGAAGTTTTTGAATTTTATTTTTGGAGGTATAATAAAAATGTCACAGCTTAAAGGCGCATGCATAATAGGCCAGTCCGGCGGCCCCACTTCCGTAATAAACGCCAGCGCTTACGGCGTTATCCGCACGGCGCTGGATTCCGGCTGCATTACCAGGGTATACGGCGCGGCGCACGGCATAAAGGGCGTATTGGACGACGTGCTCTACGATATGGGTCAGGAGGACGCAAAGGAGCTTGAATACCTGCTCTACACCCCATCCTCCGCCCTGGGCTCCTGCCGCTACAAGCTCAAGGACAGCGCCGAGGACGACGCCGATTACAGGCGCATTCTGGAGATATTCAAGAAGTACGACGTTCGCTACTTCTTCTACAACGGCGGCAACGACTCCATGGACACCTGCAACAAGATATCCAAGTATATGCAGTCCGTAGGCTATGAGTGCCGCATAATGGGCGTACCCAAGACCATAGACAACGACCTGTTCGGCACCGATCACTGCCCCGGCTATGCTTCCGCCGCCAAGTATGTCGCCACCACCTGCATGGAGATATACAGGGACGCCCGCGTTTACGATACCGGCATGGTATGCGTTATCGAGATAATGGGCCGCCACGCAGGCTGGCTCACCGCGGCCTCCTCCCTTGCCAACATAAGCGGCGAGGGCCCCGATCTCATCTACCTGCCCGAGCGCGACTTTGACCTTGATAAGTTCGTTTCGGACGTAAAGGCCGTATACGCAAAGAGCGGCAAGTGCATAGTGGCCGTATCAGAGGGTATACACGATTCCACCGGCAAGCTCATCGCCGAATACGGCGCGGAGAACGCGCCCGTGGACGCCTTCGGCCATAAGCAGCTTGGCGGATTGGCCTCCTACCTCGCCAATTACATCAAGGGCGTCGTGGGCTGCAAGGTCCGCGGAATAGAGTTCTCCCTTATGCAGCGCTGCGCCGCGCACCTGGCCTCCCTGACCGATATACAGGAATCCTTCCTCTCCGGCAAGACCGCCGTATTGGAGGCAATATCCGGCACCACCGACAAGATGATAGGCTTTGAGCGCAAATACGATGAGAACGGAGGCTATGTCTGCGGCATAAAGCTCATGGACCTTACCGATGTGGCCAATACCGAAAAGAAGGTCCCCCTGGAATGGATAAACAGCGAAGGCAACAACGTTAAGAAGGAATTCGTCGATTACGCCCTGCCCCTCATTCAGGGAACCCCCGACCGGCCGCTGGAAAACGGCCTGCCCCGCTTTGCAAGGCTGAAAAAGATACAGGCGAAATAACCAAGCGGATAAAATACGGCGCACTCAGGAGAGTGCGCCGTTTGTTGCTTCAGCCGTATTATTCTTCCGCCTCGTCAGTCTTGTCGCCTTCCAGCATCTCGGGGAAGGGCCATCCCTTTATGCCGCCTTCAATGATATAGAAGCGGGTCTGGTCGATCTTTTTCTCGTTTACATAGTAGCTTATGGCGTTCTTCGCGCCCCCCTCGCCCTTCATGCACATCACATATATGGGCAGGTCGTTCTCGGTAAGCTTATCCGTTACCTTATCCAGCCTCTTGCGCAGCTCCTCGGTATTGGCGGGATACGCCCTGGTCTCTATGGAGCCGGGCAGATGTCCGTCCTCCTTGTAGCTCTCTTTGGTCTGCACGGAGAGCAGCAGCATATCCTCCTTGGCCTCGATCTTGGTCTTGAGCTCCTCAGGGGTTATATACTGGTAATTGGGAGTCACCTCCAGCATATCCGCATAGGGCCAGTTGGTGCCGCCGCCTTCAAGTATGTAGAACTTGCGCGGGTCTATGCCCTTGGTAGCCCAGTGGCTTATGGCGTTATACGCGCCGTTGGTGCCGCTCATGCAGATGATCACTATGGGGTCGAGGGTCTCCTCTATCTGCTCGTTCAGCTTATCCAGAGCGTCCCACTGTTCCTTGTTCGTATTGGGGAAGGAATAGGTGGGTATGGAGCCGGGCAGATGTCCTGCGTCATAATATTCCTTCTGGCGTATGTCTATGAGCATGACGTTCTGGTTTTCGTCAAGCAGCTTTACCAGGTCGTCGGGAGCGATGTAGAGGTAATCTATGTTGTACCACTTCAGCTCATCATAGGGCCAGCTCATCTGGCCGCCCTCGAGTATCTTCAGCCTGCTCTCGTCAACGCCCTTTTGCACATAGTAGTCGTAGGCGTTTTCCGCGCCGGTCTTGCCGCCCAGGCCAACTATAATGACAGGGCCTTCCTTCTCGTCTATCTTTTCGAGGGCGGTATCCAGCTTGGCCTTGAGCTCGTCCGTATCCGCAGGATATGCGTAGGTGGCGATGGCGGTAGGCAGATGGCCCTGGGCGTAATACTCCTCGGGCTGTATATCGACTATGACCTTGTCATCGCCGTTCTCTATCATCGTCTTTACTTCTTCGGCGGTGATATAGTGATATTCCTTGGCGGGAGCTTCCGCTGCATCATCGCCGGGATCCTGCGCGGCGCTCTCCTGCTGTGCGCAGCCCGCGAACAGGCTTATTGCCATCAGCGCAGCCATTATCAGGGACAACTTCTTCATGGTATCTTCTCCTTATATGTTGCTTTCTTTATATGTTTCCTTGGTTTCCTCTTTTTGCGTTGCTCGATACTGCACAGCCGAACCGGCTGTCAAGGTTAGCCCCCTCACCCAACGGGGCAGGGCGTCACTACCGGCTGAGGTATCACTATCTCCGGTATCTTGGTCCTGCTGGGCCTTGAGGTAGCCTTCGGGGTAGGCGTGGGCAGTGGGCTCGGCTCCGGCGTGGGCGTGGGCGCGGGGCCCATGCTTATGTATACCGTCACCTTTTCATCGCTGCCGATCTCCTGCCCGGCGCTTACGCTTTGCAGCGCGACCAGGCCCTTTGGCACCTTCTCGGAGGAGACGAAGAGTATTTCGGCGTCTATACCCTTATCCTCAAGTATGTCCTGTGCTACGTCGGCAGACTCATAAACGAGGTCTGGCATCTCGATGCTCCGGATCTCCTCAGCCTGCTCCTGCTGCTGCCTTGCGCCCTGCATGAAGTTAGTATAATAGTACCATCCGCTGCCTGCTATAAGGGCCGCCGCGGCTATTATGCCTATGACAAGGCCGGCCCTGCCCTTCTTTTTGGGCTGACCGTCCCCGTCCGCTTCGTTTGTTTCCCCGGCTTCGTTCTCCGCCCTGGCCTCGCTCAGCTCCTCCTCGGCCCTTGCGATATCCTCCTCGGCATGAGCAAGACCGGCCTCCGCCTCTTCAAAGGCCTGCTCCGCCGCGGATATCACGCTTTCCGCCGCGTCCATATCCCTTACGGTCCTGAGGGTGCTTTGGGCCTTCTCCACAGCCTCCTGAGCCTTGCCGGCCTTCGCCTGGCTCTGATGGAGCTTTTCCTCCAGCTCGTTTATCCGTTCCTCATCCTTATTCATACTTTTTACCTATCAATCCCATATGTTGATTCATACATTTTGCGTCATGATCGGAGCTTTGTCAACAACCGGCCCATCATGATTTTATTAACAAATTATGAATTTGCGTATTTTTTTATTATTCGTAATATTCCGGCTTCAGCACCCCCACATAGGGCAGGTTGCGGTAGAAGTTGTTGAAGTCCAGCCCGTAGCCCAGTACGAATTCGTTGGGTATGACGAAGCCGGTATAGTCCGGGGTGATGTCGCATTCCCTGCGTGAAGGCTTATCCAGCAGGCAGCATATTTTAAGCGACGCAGGCTCCCTCGCCTCAAGTACCTTTTTAAGGTGCTTAAGGGTATGGCCGCTGTCCATTATATCCTCGATTATGAGCACATGGCGGCCGGTTATGCTGGTATCCATATCCTTGGCTATGCGCACTATGCCGGAGGTCCTCTTGCCGTTCCCGTAGCTGGATATGGACATGAAGTCCAGCTCGGTCATGCAGGTCATATGCCGCACAAGGTCTGAAAAGAAATGAACGGCCCCCCTGAGTATGCAGACGCATATCACATCCTTGCCCTCGTAATCCTCAGAAAGCTGTGCGCCCATCTCGGCTATGCGCTCCTGCAGCTTCTCCTCGCTTATCAGCACCTTATCCACTACCTTATTGAGATCGGTCTTTTCCGACATATTGAACCCCCGGTCATATAAAATTTTTTGTTTACTTTTCCGCAGAATACGTCACGCGAAGCACCCGGCTGGTGCTTTCATCCACCTTTACCTTATCGGAAATACCGTAGCCCGGTATGAAAAGGGCGTCGCTTCCCGAAAAGAGTATGGGCATATTCCGTTGCTCCCTCGGCACTTTTTTATCTATGAAAAAGTCCTTGAGCTTCTTTCCGCCGCCCGAGCCTATGAGCTGGAACCTGTCTCCTTCCCTCCTGCTGCGCACCCTGAGGCCGCACGGCAGCTTGTCCATATCCATATAGGCGACGGTATTGTCCTTTATTATACCACCTTCGACAGCTTCTGCAAAGAAAAAACCTCCCGCGAACCGGGTTTTTCCATCCATATTGAAGGGTACGTCCACTTTACCGGCGCTTTGCCGTATTCCAAAGCATATGCTGCCATAGCTGACCCATACGCTTATGTGAGGTATATCCGCATTGGCGCCTGTTTTTGCCGTAAGCATATCCGTTATGCGCTCTATGTGGCAGCGTTCCACATCCGCCGTGGCTCCCGCCTCAAACGCCGCAATGCGTATGGCCCGGCTCCTTACGGGTGGCGGCAGCGCGGCAAGCCTGGCCCTGTCGTAGCCTTCCCGGGTCCTTGCGGCCCTCAGCGCGTCGCGGGCCAGCCCGTATAGATATTCCTCATCCTGCCCAAGCAGCTCGCCCATGGAGCAAAGCCTCTCCGCAAAGCAGGGGTTCAGGTTGTCCTGAATGTATGGGATAATATCGAGGCGTATCCTGTTCCTGCTGGCGTCCCGCTCAAGGTTGGTGCTGTCGCTGCAGTATTCCAAGCCGTTTTCCGCCGCGTATTGCTCTATTTCCCGCCTCCTTACCCAGAGCAGCGGGCGTATTATATTGCCGCGGGCAGGCTCCATGCCGACCAGGCCCTTCGTTCCGCTGCCCCGTATAAGGTGAAGCATTATGCTCTCCGCCTGATCGTCCATATGATGGGCGACAGCTATTTTATCCGCGCCAAGCTCCCCGGCGGCCCTATTGAAGAATTCATAGCGCTTCTCCCTCGCCGCCTGCTCCAGCGTCTTGCTCTCCGCCCTGGCTATGCCGGGTATATCCAGCTCCTCAAAGGCGAGCGGCACCCCCAGCCCCTTGCACAGCTCCTGTACGAAGCGCTGGTCCCTGTACGCCTCCGCCCCTCTTATGCCGTGGTTAAGGTGCGCTGCGCAAAGGCCGAAGCCCCGTTCAGGCGCTATTTTGAGCAGCACGTACAATAGCGTAACCGAATCCGCGCCGCCGCTCAGGCCCACCAGTACCCTCTCGTTTTTATTTATGAGGCCGTATTTGTCTATGGCGCTTTTTACTTTGCTTTCGAGTTTTTCCGTATAAACCATATAAATAAGTATATCCCCCCCGCATCGGTTTGACAAGGCGCAGCGGGGAACATATAATTATTAAGTACCGGCAGGTACATGACCTTATAAATACCAATTTACCGTCGGGAAAGGACAGAACATATGAAGCTCGGAGTAGTAGGACTTCCTAACGTAGGCAAAAGCACCCTTTTCAATGCCATAACCCAGGCGGGGGCGCAGGCCGCCAATTACCCCTTCTGTACCATAGAGCCCAATGTGGGCGTGGTGGCGGTGCCGGACAGCCGTCTTGACGTGCTGGCCGAAATGTACCACCCCGAAAAATATACCCCTACCTCGATAGAGTTCGTTGACATAGCGGGCCTTGTCCGCGGCGCATACAGGGGCGAGGGCCTCGGCAACAAGTTCCTTTCCCATATCCGGGAGGTAGACGCCATAGTCCATGTGGTGCGCTGCTTTGAGGATGAAAACATAGTCCATGTGGACGGCTCGGTAGACCCGGTGCGGGATATGGAGACCATAAATATAGAGCTGATCTTCGCCGATATGGATACCATGGACAAGCGCATAGAGAAGGCCGAAAAAAACAGCAAGTCCGGCGACAAGAAGCTTCTTGCCGAGGTGGAGTTCCTCAGGCGCATAAAGTCCCATCTGGAATCCGGCAGGCCGGTGCGCAGCATGGAGCTGACGGAGGACGAGAGGAAGTATGTGGAAGGCTTGTTCCTGCTAACCTCAAAGCCCGTCATATATGTGGCCAACATATCCGAGGATGACATAGTCAGCGAGCTGCCCCAGGTGGACGCGCTGTACAGGGCGGCTGCCGCGGAGCAAGCGGGCGCCCTGACCATATGCGCCAAGATAGAGGAGGAGATATCCGAGCTTTCCCCCGAGGAAAAGAAGGATTTCCTCAGGGAAATGGGCATAGGCGAAAGCGGCCTGGACAAGCTGATAAAGGAGTGCTACTCCCTGCTGGGCCTCATAAGCTTCCTCACCGCCGGCCCCAAGGAGGTAAGGGCGTGGACGATAGTCAGGGGCACCAAGGCTCCCCAGGCGGCAGGCAAGATACATACCGACTTTGAAAAGGGCTTCATAAGGGCGGAGGTAGTGAACTTCGACACTCTGGTGGAGCACGGCACAATGGCGGCCTGCAAGGAGAAGGGCCTTATCCGCAGCGAGGGAAAGGACTATGTAATGCAGGACGGCGACATCGTAGTTTTCCGGTTTAACGTGTGATAAGCAGGCATAAAGCAAGGAACGGCGAACCGCCGTTCCTTTATTTTTTTCTTTTTGCTTTTACTTATGATAAAGCTTCTTTGTCTGGTACTTCGGCTCGCAGGTCACGTTTATGCCCAGCTTGCGGAAGGTGCTGCTGTCCACGCCGGAAAGTATGACTGTCGAGTGCGCCTCGCAGCCCCTGAGCTTGTCCAGCTGCCGCATGGCGGCCTCGGCGGTGGGGTTGGTGGCGGCGGATATGGAAAGGGCTATGAGCACCTCGTCCATATGCAGCCGTGGATTATGGTTGCCGAGATGATTCACCTTGAGATCCTGTATCGGCTCTATCACTATGGGGGATATGAGGTGCATATCCTTTTGTATACCCCCAAGGCGCTTGAGCGCATTGAGCAGCACGGCAGCCGAGGCGCCCAGGAGCTTGGTGGTCTTGCCGGTGACTATCTCGCCGCCGGGAAGCTGCATTGCCGCTGCGGGCTCCCCCGTCCGCTCCGCGCGGCTCACCGCCGCGTCTATTACCGGCCTGTCCTTTACGGTTATGCCGAGCTGGTTTATGAGCAGCTTTATCTTTTCCGCCGGCCTGCTGTCGCTCATTCCCTGGCGGGCGGTGCACATTGCCGCATAGTAGCGGCGTATTATCTCCTGCCTGGACGCCTCGCGGCACGCCTCGTCGTCCGTTATGCAGTTGCCCGCCATGTTCACGCCCATGTCCGTGGGGGACTTGTAGGGGGACTCGCCGTATATCTGCCTGAACATGGCGCTGAGCACCGGGAATATTTCCACGTCCCGGTTGTAGTTTACGGTGGTCACGCCGTAGTTTTCAAGATGGAAGGGGTCTATCATATTCACATCGTCCAGATCCGCCGTGGCCGCCTCGTAGGCGACGTTTACCGGATGCTTGAGCGGCAGGTTCCATATGGGGAAGGTCTCGAACTTGGCATAGCCCGCGCGGACGCCCCTCTTGTTTTCATGGTAAAGCTGGGAAAGGCAGGTGGCCATCTTGCCGCTTCCCGGGCCGGGGGCGGTCACCACCACCAGTGAACGGGTGGTCTCGATATACTCGTTGAGCCCGTAGCCCTCGTCGCTGACTATGGTATCTATATCGTTGGGATAGCCGGGGATGGGATAGTGGCGGTATACCTTTATGCCGAGCTGCTCCAGCCGGCGCTGGAATACGCCGGCGGCGCTCTGCCCGCGGTACTGGGTGATCACGACGCTGCCAACATACAGGCCTATGCTCCGGAACGCGTCTATGAGCCTGAGCACGTCCAGGTCGTAGGTTATGCCAAGGTCGCCCCGCACCTTGTTTTTCTCGATATCTGCGGCGTTTATGGCAATGACTATCTCAGCCTGTTCCTTCAGCTGGAGCAGCATACGCACCTTGCTGTCAGGCTCAAAGCCCGGCAGCACGCGGGAAGCGTGAAAGTCGTCGAAGAGCTTGCCGCCAAACTCAAGATACAGCTTGCCGCCGAACCGGGCAAGCCTGTCCATAATGTGCTCTGACTGCATGGAAAGGTATTTCTGGTTGTCAAAGCCTGTCCTCATTCCCTGTTTTCCCCCTCGTTTTATCAAAAAAATATGTAAATATTCAGTTTTTACCTGATTTGACTATTATATAACCTTGCGCGGCCCTTTTACAATCGCCCTTTACCATAAGATTTGAATATATCAATAAAAAAACCGCCCGCAACAAAAAACGCGAAGGAGACAAAAGCTCCGCCGCGTTTGGGTTTTATTTATCTTCATATCCAGCGCGCATGTGAGAAGGGCGTCATTACGGCGCGCACCCTGCCCTTGACCTGACAGTAGGGTATAAAGCCCACATGGCGGCTGTCCCCGCTGTGGTTGCGGTTGTCGCCCACCACGAAGAGGCTCTTTTCCGGAACCGTGACCTCCGGCATATCCCCTTCTATATAGCCGCTCCAATAGGCGCTCTCGTCCAGCTTTTCGCCGTTAAGGTAGATCGCCCCGTCGTATATGCTTATCCTGTCCCCCGGAGTGGCAATGACGCGCTTGACGCATTTTTCCGTATGGTAGGGGTAGCGGCAGATTATTATATCGCCGTGCTGCGGCGCGGATACCGTATATGTGAGTTTTTCGGTGAACATCCCCTCCCCGTCCATCAGGGTAGGATACATGGAATCGCCTATGCACTGCACCGGCTCGAATATGAAGGTGCGTATGCATATCGCCACGGCCATAAGCGTCAGCAGGTATATTATGAAGTCGCTGTTTGCCGCCTTTTTGTATGGTTCGTCCTTTTTATGCAGCTCGTCGCGGGCTTCCCTGAATTTTCCGAGTTCCTTTTTGCTTAGCATACGCGGCCTTTGCCTTCCTTGTTTTTTTCTTTCCACATGGTAACACTCAAAGCCCCCCTTGTCAAATAAGGCTCTTTCTTTTCTCCCATAATTCATCAATAATTCACTATTACCATATAGCGCTCCGCGTGTTAAAATCACTTTTATGAAACGATATATCAAGCTTATATGCGGCATTGCCGCCTTGATTGCTGCGCTGGCGCTCCAGGGCTGCGCAAGTCCCGCCGTATCCCCGGTCCCCGCCCCCGGAGCCTCCCCCGCGCCCGCCGTCTCTCCCTCGCCCGCCCCGGAGCAGGAGCGCCGCTATACCATCGCATGGATAAGCGACACCCAGCACTACTCCAACAGGTTCCCGGATACCTTCTGCGCCATGACCGCCTATCTGCGCGACGCAAAGGAGGAGCTGAACCTCAAATACATCGTCCACACGGGCGACCTTGTCAACAGCTACAAAAGCGAGCGCCAATGGGAAAACGCCGTGCGCGCCATGGCCTCCGTTGCCGATATACCCGCTGGGGTATGCGCCGGCAACCACGACGTAAAGCACGACGACGCGCTGTACGATAATTTCAGCCGCTATTTCGGCGAAGATCAGGTAAACTACCGAAAGTGCTACGGCGGGAGCTTTCAGGACAACCGCGGCCATTACGACCTGATCGACGCGGGCAGCACGAGTTATATTTTCATATATATGGGCTACCATATCCGGCAGGACGGCATAGAATGGATAAAGGGCGTGCTGGAGCAGTACCCCGACAGAGCGGCGATACTCTGCACCCACGCCTACTTTGACACCGACCTGACGCTGCTTGAGGATGGGCGGCTGCTGAAGGATGAGGTGGTTTCAAAGTATCCCAACGTATACATGGTGCTTTCCGGCCACCGCTACAACATAGCCTGCGTGCCGGAGGATTTCGACGACGACGGCGACGGGGCGCCGGACCGCAGGGTATACCAGATGATATGCAACTATCAGGCGGCGGACGACCGGGGCGGCAGCGGCTACATGATGTTCTTTGACGTGGACGAGGAAAAAGGCGTGATAAACTGCTACACCTATTCCCCCGTGCTTGACGACAGGGTCCGCTTCGACGATATTTCAAAGAAAAAGGGCCGTTACGGCAACGCCCCGCAGGATGAGCTTATGACGCTGGATATACCCTGGGAGCTGACAAATTAAAGCGCAGATCAAAGCATATACAAAAGCAGGAGCGGAAAATTTCCGCTCCTGCCGTTTATTGCGCCCGTTTACCGGGGCTTAATCGCTTATGCTCCTGCATTCCAGATAGTAGCGCTTTTCGTTGGCCTCGCCCATTGAGAAGGTCTTGCGGGGCAGCGCGCCGTCGAATATCACGGTACGGAAGAAGGCGTTCTTGTCCATGGGCGGCAGCAGGAAGCCCATGTTGCCATCCTTTGCGCCAAGATCCATGACCACGTCCGCGCCGTGTATGTAATCTATGGTGGCGCCGGCGGTTTCCCTGATGAGTATATCGAGAGCGTTCTGGAGGGTGCCTACCTCGAGCTGGGCCGCGGGATGCTCCACATGGAAGCAGCCTACCCCCTTGCTGCTCACGAAGGGGATAACATGGCCGGCCTTGCCGTCCATTGCCTTATGCAGCTCGTCCATGCTCGCAAAGCGCTTTACCTCGCAGCTTCCGTTCTGCTCGGTCAGCTTGTCCCTGATCCAATCGGCCGCCTTATCGCCTGCGTTGAATATGACCCTGTGTATGGGCTCGAACACTATGCCGTCGTCATGTACGTTTTCAAGCTCTACCAGGCAGTAGCGGGCGGGATGCTCGTCCTTTGCGGTAAGGCCCTTCTCGGCCTTTATCCGCTCCCAGTTGGCCTTTGCGGTTGCGAAGGAGTGGTTGCCGTCGCCCATGGCAAAGAGCAGCGGCGCCTGATCGGTGTTGTACTTTTCAGCGTATGCTTTCCTGTCGATAAGCGCCTCAAGAGCGTCTATCGCGCCCTTTATCTGGCCCTCGTCCTTTACAAGATAGCCCTTTATATGGCCGCCCCTCTGCATGAGCTCAAAATCATACAGCTTTTCCGTCTTGTCCAGCTCTTCTCCTATGGGCTCTATCACGGTGCGCCCGGGATCGTCTATGAGCACGAGTATATGGGGCATCTCCAAGGGAGCGTCCTTCCTTATCCTGAGGCGGGGAGGTATTCTCTCAACTATGGTGCCCTCGGTTGCGCGTATGAGGGTGGTGGAGCCCTTGGTGTAGTCGTAATTTTCAAGATCCAGCGCGACCATCAGGCCCTTGCGGGTCTTGCCGTCCACCGAGCGGACGACGTAGGCCAGGCCCTCGCCCTTGTTTTCCAGCACGCCCTTTTCGACATACTCCTTCATGTGGGCGTTTATGGAAGCTATGCGCTCCGCCTCGTCCGGCTTGTCCAGGTACAGCTCGGGCAGCATTATGCGCAGCGTAGAGGGCGCATCGCCGACTATCCTCTCGGTCTCGTTCCAGTAATCCGGCTGGGAGGTGAACTGGTCGCAGGCTACTACGGCCCACCTGGTCATATCCACGTCCTTATTGGGGAGCAGCAGCTCAGGCACCTTTACGCCTATGTTATTTGCATACTTTGTCATCCGAAAGCCTCCGTAAGTGTTTTTTTAAAAAGAGAAACTGCAAAGATTTTCTGGTCATATAACTGTTTTTTCTATCATACATCACCCCGGGCCCTCCGGTCAATCAAAAGCGGCGTATTATGTTCTGATTTTTATTTCTCTTTTCAGCACTTTAAATAATTAAAGCGCCGTGGTATAATTTTTTTATAATGAAAAAAGTGGGAGGCAACGAGGCAATGTACCGTAACAAGCTTACCAGCCCCGAAACGGAGTGGTTTTTCAAGGCTATTCTTTCCCTTGATACGCAGGAGGACTGCGCCCGCTTCTTTGAAGACGTGGCTACGATAGGCGAGGTGCAGGCCATGGCCCAGCGGCTGCAGGTGGCAAGGCTGCTTAACGAAGGCCGCAAATACTCGGACGTGGCCGAGGCCACCGGCGCCTCCACCGCCACCATATCCCGCGTGAGCCGCTGCCTTACCTACGGTGCGGACGGGTATAAGCTGGTGCTCGACAGGCTGGAAAAGTGACGGCGTCTCCCTCCGTTCGCATATTTTTTGTAAAAAACACTTGCATTATATCCGGGGATTGGTTATAATACATATCGTTCGCAAGTAACGTGTGCTGATATAGCTCAGCTGGTAGAGCGCGTCATTGGTAATGACGAGGTCCCCGGTCCGAATCCGGGTATCAGCTCCACGCCTCCCTTCGGTTTTGCCGGAGGGAGGCTTTTTTTGCTTTGCTTAGCCTTTATTGATGCTCGTACCAGTAGGTCTCGGCGTCGTCGATATTGTCGAAGGCGTCCCAGTTGGCGTCATAAAAGTCCTCCGGGCCAACGAAGTCCGCCGCGTTGTATGGGTCGTAGTCGCCGCACCCGCTCTCAGATGGGGTCACCGGAAAGAAATCCGGCGTGGGGGAAGGTACAGGCGTACAGTGCGCCGCCCTGTATTGCGCCGCGCCGCGCTCGTAGCCGGCCTGCGCCCGCTTCCGCAGCTCGCGTATCCGGGCTGCATACGGCCCTGAGTAATCCTCGGGTACGTACCTGAGGCGTAATACCGCATCGATATAGTAGCTATGGGAGGTCTTGCCCTTCTCATACAGCTCCAGCGCCTCTATATAGCTGGCGAGCTCGTATTTATCCTTGTATCCGAAGGGCAGCTCATCCAGCAGCTTTAGCGCCTCGTCCATCCTCCCCTCGTCCATGAGCGCTGTCGCCTCATCATATTCCTCCGCGTAAGCCGCCTGCGCCCTGCGCTCCGCCCGCGATGAAAGCGCCCTCGCGGCGAACGCCAGCCCCGCTGTAAGCAGCAGCGCGGCGGCAAGCAGCATCAGCTTTTTCCCGTTTTCGGATATAGCGTTCTTCATTACAGCTCCCCTTTCATTATTTCCGTGCTTTAAGGGTCATCTCGCATCGCCTGCATGGCTGCTTTTTATAGTACCATCTGTTGACAAGGGCACACAAGTATGCGGGAATTATTTTTGTAGGTCAACGGCCGGCGGCTGCGTATGCGCCGGGCCGTTTTTTTATTTCTTCCGGTTTTTCAGCGCAGCCCCTTCACCGCCCGCTGTGAAATCGGTATAACCGATAAAGGCGGCGGTAATATCTGAAATCCGTTTTGACAGGCAGGCCGGCGCTTATGCATAATAGGAGGCGCTGAAATGCTATGAACTATGAAAGCGAATGTGATTATATGCTCCAAGATCTCCGGGTAAATTCGGAAAACGCCGCAAGGCCTGCCCAGCTATCCAACCTTACGCGCCGCCAGCTTAAGGAGCTGGAGGAAAAGGAAAAGACCCCCGCGCAAAAGCTGAAGGAAACCGTCGTCATGCTCCTTCCGCTGCTGTGCGGCTGCGCTGCGCTGTTGGAATACCTGATCCTGCCTAACAACAGCAGGAACTCAAGGCCCTGGAGCTACGTCTGGGCGCTGGGCGCAGCCATGTGCGCTTATCTGTTGTGCCTGCTCCTCTCGCTGCTGAAGAAGCGCAAGGGCGAAAAGCGGTTATATGGAAAGCTTCACTATAAGGCGCCCCACTTTTCGGCGCTGTTCCTTTTTCTCGCCCTGTACGACTATCTAACTCTTAAAACAGGCATTCTGACGCAGCCCTTCGTGCCCTGCATGAATTACATAATAAACGCCTTTCTGGCGGACTACAAGCTGCTGGCGGACTGCACGCTGAATACGCTCAAGCTGCTGTTCCTCGGCTATTTTACAGGCGTATCGCTGGGCCTCATAACGGGCATTGCCTGCGGCTATTCCAATCGGGCGCGCTACTGGCTGGATCCCATCATCAAATTCCTGGGCCCCATCCCCACCTCCACATGGATACCCATAATCATGGTAGTGGCGAGCTCCCTCTTCGGCGGCGCGGTGTTCATAATCGCCCTCGGCTCCTGGTTTGCCGTGACCGTCGCCTCTCTTACGGGCATTTCGAATGTGGGCAAGGAATACTTTGAGGCGGCGAGGACGCTGGGCGCTACCAACCGCCAGCTG
Source organism: uncultured Clostridia bacterium (assembly GCA_937900325.1). Lineage (GTDB taxonomy): Bacteria > Bacillota > Clostridia > Christensenellales > CAG-138 > SFEL01. Next base: position 29,563 of record CALCEX010000282.1, read on the forward strand.
GTGTTCCGGGTGGCGATCCCCCATGCCATGCCCTCCATCCTGCAGGGCTGCACACAGGCTATGAGCTCCTCCTGCGTGGCTATAATGATAGCCGAAATGCTGGGCGTAAAGTCCGGCCTCGGCTGGTACATGACATGGCAGACCGGCTGGGCAAGCTATGATAAATCCTTTGCCGCACTATTTGTGATCTGCCTGATATTCACGCTGGTCACAAACGGGCTGGAGCGGATAAAGCGCTATCTGCTCAGATGGCAGAACGGAGCGGATAACAATGTCTGAAGAAAAGAACAATGTTCGCCTGAAAATCGAAAATGTCAGCAAGGTTTTCGCAAAGGTAGAGAGCGATCAGGTCACCCATGCGCTGCATGACGTGAGCGTGGAGATGTCCGGCGGGGAATTCGTCTCGCTGGTGGGGCCCTCCGGCTGCGGTAAATCCACGATCCTTCGCCTTGTGGCGGGGCTTATCCCGCCCACCCTGGGCCGCGTAACGGTCAGCGGCGAGGAGATAAGCGGCCCCTCCCCCAGCAGAGGGCTGGTGTTCCAGAATCCCACGCTTTTCCCGTGGCTGACTGCGGAGAAGAATATTTCCTTCAGCCTGGATCTGCGGGGCGACGACAGGGGAAAGGCGGAAAAGGTGGAGCATATGCTGGAGATAACCGGACTGGAGCAATTCCGGCATGATTATCCGGCGCAGCTTTCCGGCGGCATGGCCCAGCGGGTCGCCCTGGTCCGCACCCTTATCAACGAGCCGGAGATACTGCTTCTGGACGAGCCCCTTGGCGCGCTGGACGAGTTCACGCGAATGAGCATGCAGGACGAGATACTGAATATCTGGATGCAGAAAAAGCAGCTTGCCCTTATGGTGACCCACAGCATCGACGAGGCCGTCTATATGGGTACCCGCGTGCTGGTGATGGAGGCAAATCCGGGGCGGATAGTCGCGGACATCCGCATAGACGGGGATTTCCCCCGGGACCGTTCCTCCGCAAGCTTTGTGGAGTACCGCAACGAGATACTGAACAGGCTGCATTTCGGCGGAAAACGCCGATGACGGATACGCCTCTACCGGGCGGCGCTGCCGCCTTGTAAATAAACAATAAACAAGAGGAGAAAGAAATGAACGCAAAGAAATTTGTAGCCCTGGGACTGGCATTGGTCCTGGCGCTGTCCATGTGCGCCTGCGCAGGCGTGGAAACCAGCGGCGACGCCGAGGGCGACGCTGCCGCCTCTACCGTTATAGCCGATTCCAACAACGACGGCCAGATCGAGGTCGGCACCGTTGAGGACGTCGAAGTAAACGAAGCAAGCGAGCATCTCGACGCTGCCGAGGCCTCCGCCTCCGGCAAGTGGGAGGCGCTGTTCGTTCCCATCGATATCGAAGGCCGCGCTATCGATATGGCCAATTTTAACCTGACCCCCACCGCAGAAGAGCTTGAGGCCATGAAGAAGGAGCCCGCTTACGGCCGCGCTATCCATTACTTCATGTCTGACGGCTGCACCTCCGGCCCCACCATGGCGGATCATCTCGGCTATTACAAGGAAGCCGGCCTGACTGCCGAGGGCGTTAAGGGCAGCAGCGATGTAGAAGCGCTCGGCACCGGTCAGGTAGACGTTGCCGCCGGCATGATGGCAAAGCTGCTTGTCCCCATAACCAACGGCGTGGACATCACCTTCGTAGGCGGCACCCACATCGGCTGCAAGTCCCTGTATGTCCTCGCGGACAGCAGCTACAACACCACCGCCGACCTCAAGGGCCAGAAGATCTCCGCCCCCAACGGCATCGGCAAATCCGACTACAATATCGTAGCGCTTCTGCTTGACGCCGATGGGATCAATTACTCCACCGATGTTGAGGTCGTGCAGGTCTCTGCCGACGCCTGCGTCACCGCTATGGAAAACGGCGAGATAGCCGCCGCGCTCCTCAGCGATACCTTTGCCTACTCCATGGTCAAGGATGGCAAGCTCAAGTGCATCCGCTCCCAGCTGGACAGCGACTTTGCAAACCGCACCTGCTGCGTAATGGCAATGAACGGCACCTTTGTAAAGGAAAATCCCACCATCGCCAAGAAGGTCGAGCAGGCCGTTCAGAAGGCCCACAGCTGGATGCGCGACAACTCCGAGGAAGCCACCAAGGTGCTTATGGACATGGGCTGGAACGGCGGCAACTATGAGATGAACATCATGATCAACAATTCGCTGCAGTTCGGCCTTTCCGATGAGTTTACCGGCAACACGCTCAAGGACTTCATTGAGCGCTATATCCGCCTCGGCCTCATCACCTCCATGGATAACGCCGACGAGGTGCTGAAGCTGGCATGGAACCCGGTACTCTAAACCTCTCTTAAAACGTCAACTCAAGGCCGTCGGCTAAAAACCGGCGGTTTTTTTATTAAAATTTTGCCAAAACCTATTGACAGGAGCGGCCGGAAAAAGTATAATACTACCAACCTACCTGATTGGTGGTATTTAAAGTGAATTTATTTTTAAGGAGATACTGTACCATGTCAAGGATCTTTACCTCAGCCGATCAGCTTATCGGCCATACTCCCCTCATGGAGCTTACCCACATAGAAAAGAATAACGGCCTCAAGGCAAAGCTGCTTGCAAAGCTGGAATACTTCAACCCGGCGGGCAGCGTAAAGGACAGGATCGCCAAGGCCATGATAGACGACGCGGAGGCAAAGGGCCTCCTGAAGCCGGGTTCCGTCATAATAGAGCCCACCTCCGGCAATACCGGCATAGGCCTGGCCTCCGTTGCCGCAGCCCGCGGCTATCGGATAATCATAGTAATGCCTGAGACGATGAGCGTTGAACGCAGGCAGCTGATGAAGGCCTACGGCGCGGAGCTGGTGCTTACCGAGGGAGCGAAGGGCATGAAGGGCGCGATTGCCAAGGCCGATGAGCTTTCCAAAGAGATCCCGAACAGCTTCGTTCCCGGCCAGTTTGTCAACCCCGCCAACCCCAGGGCCCACTTTGAGACTACCGGCCCCGAGATATTCGAGGATACCGACGGCAAGGTCGATATATTCGTAGCCGGCGTAGGCACCGGCGGCACCATAACCGGCGTAGGCCAGTATCTCAAGTCCAAAAACCCTGGGGTTAAGATAGTCGCGGTAGAGCCTGAAAGCTCCCCGGTGCTCTCCACCGGCGTTGCGGGCCCCCACAAGATACAGGGCATAGGCGCGGGCTTCGTGCCGGACGTACTGGATACGAAGGTATACGACGAGATAATCCCCGTAACCAACGAGGACGCATTCGCCACCGGCCGCGAGATAGGCAGGAGCGAGGGCGTACTGGTAGGCATTTCCTCCGGCGCCGCGCTGTGGGCGGGAATAGAGCTCGCAAAGCGGCCCGAGAACGCCGGCAAGACCATTGTGGTGCTGCTGCCGGATACCGGCGACAGGTATCTGTCAACTCCCCTGTTTGCAGACTGATAAATTTACTGTATAATAAAGTGTCACGGCAGCGCCGTGGCACTTTTTTGAAAGGAATCGGACTTCCAATGGAGATCACCGTTCAAGAGCTTGCCGCTCTCGACCCTGATGGATATGTGCTGCTGGATATTCGCGGCAGCGAGGCACGGGAATATGGGTCCATACCCGGCTCCGCCGGAGTTTCGGCGGAGGAGCTTTCCGGTTATGACGGCGACAGGGGCAAAAAGGTCATAATATACTGCGCCCGGGGACAGTTCAGCCTTGACGCGGCGATAGAGCTCCGGGAGAGGGGCTATGACGCATACAGCCTTTCCGGCGGCTATCTTTCATGGCTGCATGATGAGATGGAAAAGCAGGAGGCGGAGGCGCTGTGCCGCCAGGTCGAGGAAAGCATACGCAAGCGCTTCCACAGCAGGATCTGGTGCTGCTTCACCCGTGCCATACGGGAGTATGAGCTTGTAAAGGAGGGGGACAGGATCGCGGTATGCATATCCGGTGGCAAGGATTCCATGCTCATGGCAAAGCTCTTTCAGGAATTAAAGCTGCATAACAAATTCCCCTTCGAGGTGGAGTTTTTAGTGATGGACCCGGGGTACAGCCCGGAGAACCGCCGCGTAATAGAGGAAAACGCCGGAAAGCTCAACATACCCATACGCATATTCGAATCAGACATATTCGAGTCGGTCTATCATGTTCAAAAGTCCCCCTGCTATCTCTGCGCGAGGATGCGCAGGGGATACCTCTACCGCTACGCAAAGGAGCTGGGCTGCAACAAAATAGCGCTGGGACACCACTATGACGACGTTATAGAGACCATACTGATGGGTATGCTGTGGGGGGCTCAGGTGCAGACCATGATGCCCAAGCTCCACAGCACGAATTTCGAGGGCATGGAGCTTATACGCCCGCTTTACTATGTCCGGGAGGACGCCATAAAGGCATGGCGGGACTGCAACGGCCTGCACTTCATACAATGCGCCTGCAAATTCACGGATACCTGCACCACCTGCACGAATAACGAGACAAGGTCCAAGCGCATGGAGGTGAAAAACCTCATACGAGAGATGAAAAAAACGAACCCCGGCGTAGAGGCGCATATATTCAGAAGCATGGAAAACGTCAGCCTGGACGCCGTAATAGCCTACAAGACAAAGGGACGGAAGGTCCATTTTCTGGATAACTACGACAGCGCCGGCGGAGACGGCGAGGTATAAAAGATGCGCGGCACGCATTCAGCGGGCCGCGCATTTATATCGAGCTTATATCACATAATTGTCCGCCGTCGGAGTCTTCATTATATCCGCCAGGGTTATATCCGAAAAGTACTTTTTCGTCAGGTCGTAATAGCCCTGCCATACCGGCAGCGTCCTGCACTCCGCAGCCATTTTGCAGGGGGCCGCCCCGCTCTGAAGGCAGGCCACCGGCGCAAGATCCCCCTCGGCCACGCTCAGTATGTCCCAAAGGGTATACCTGTCCGGATCACGGGCAAGGCGGTATCCTCCGCCTATCCCGTGGGAGCTTTCTATAAAGCCTGCGGCCTTCAATGGCGGCATTATCCGTTCTATGTATTTAAGCGATATATTCTGCCGGGCGGCCACGTCCTTTATGGGGATATACGCCCCGGTGTTATGCTCCGCCAGATCCAAAAGTATGCGTATGGAATACCTTCCCCGGGTAGATATCATGGTTCGTTTCTCCTTTATATATAAATGGATTATACTACCTGTATGCGGGTTTGGGCAATGGTTTTGTAGCGTTCCCCCGCGGGGCGCGTTTTCATCAGGCCGGTTATGTGGTAAAATAACTTTTATCTTTTGCAAAAGAGAGGGAGGCGCTGTATGACGGCGGCAAAATGCGGCATAATATCCGGCGGAGAGCGGGATACCCTGAACGGCATAGAGGAGTGCGATTTCATCATCGCCTGCGACAGGGGCTACCAATACGCGAGGGAGGCGGGCGTGCGCCCCGATCTGCTCATCGGCGATTTCGACTCGTATAACGGCCCCCTGCCCGAGGATATCCCGCGCCTGAGCCTGCCCGCCGAAAAAGACGATACGGACACCATGGCGGCGGTGCGCTGCGCCATAGCGCAGGGCTTTTGCGAGCTGAGGCTGTACTGCGCCCTTGGCGGCAGGACGGATCACCTGCTGGGCAACATACAGGCCCTTTCCTTCTGCGCGGAGCGGGGCGTGCGCGCCGCGATCATAGGCGGCGGCTGCCGCATAGACGTGATAAGGGATTCGGATATTTCCCTTGAAAAACAAAATGGATATTTTTCCGTGATATCCCTGAGCGACGTCAGCACCGTCACCATAGAGAACGCAAAGTACGAGCTCTCCGGCGCTCTCCTTACCAACTCCTTCCCGATAGGGGTGAGCAACCGCTGGAAAAACGGCGCGGCGCGGGTAAGGGTCAGGAACGGGACCGCGGCGGTCATCAGGATAAAGGAATAGCCTTTGTATATCTTTCCTGTCTTTCGTCCATACTATCCTCAAAAGCCCCATATGCGGGCAAATAAGCAAAATATCAAGGAGGAAACTCAGTATGATGAAGAAGACAGCGGCGATGATGCTGGCAATTGCGCTGATAACTGCGTTTGCAGGCTGCGCGCCCCAGGACACGCCTTCCCCAAGCCCCAGCCCGGCGGCGGCAGCTACCCCTGCGGCCTCCCCCGCGGTTTCGCCCCAGGTCACCAATAACGCTGGCCCCAACACCCAGGGCAATGCCGAGGGCGTTATAGAGGGCTTCAGGGAGGGCGAAGTAGTGGATACGGACAAGCTTCCCGAAAAGGTAAAGACCGCCGTAAAGGAGAAATACCCCGAGGCGGCCATAAAGACCGTCACCTTCGCCACCTATGAGAATCAGCAGCTCTATAAGGTACTGCTGCAAAAGACCGAAAACGATACCACCGAGGAGGTGTATGTCACCGCCAACGGCGTCATAATACCCGCGAAGGCCACCGCCGCGGCAACTCCCGGCGCATCTCCCGCAGGCACAAAGGCTCCCGAAAAGAAAAAATAACGCCATACGGAAAGCGGCCTCGCGCCGCTTATTTTTTTCAATTTGGTACAAATTGCAAAAAATACATAAAAAAAAGAGAGCCTGTGGGAAATTCCCCGTAAACTCTGGCACCATCAGTTGACAAGGACACACAAGGTTTTAGGAGCCAAATAGCACGGCATAGCCGCGTCGTCCTCATTTGAAATACAACCAGTATTTCTGCACTCGTCCTCCTTGCCCTGCCATACTCTTTGGCTTCTAAAACTCAAAGACCCTAAAGAGCTTGTTTTGAGGGCGATCCAAGGCCGAGGAGTGCAGTACTACTGGATGTAATACAAGCGACGAGAACGCAGGAGCGTCCCAAAGCAAGCCTTTAGGGCTTGTGTGCTCTTGCCAACTGATGGTAGAATAAACAAAAACGCAACTGGGAGGTCTTGTAATATGTACGGATATTACGGCTACGACACGCTGTTCCTTGCGGTAATAGTCGTGTTCATACTGGGCATATGGGCTCAGGTAAGGGTAAAAAACATATATAAGAAATATTCGCAGGAGCACGCCTCCTCGGGCGTTACCGCAGCCGGTATGGCGGAGCGTATGCTTGCGGAGCACGGGAGCTCCGTTCAGGTGACCATGATATCCGGCAGCCTTACGGACAACTACAACCCCCGGACGGGGATGGTCAGCCTGTCTGAGAGCACCTACGGCAGCACGAGCGTAGCGGCCCTCGCCGTCGCCGCCCATGAAATAGGCCACGTCATGCAGCATCAGGAGGGGTATCTGCCCATAAAAATACGCAACGCCATACTTCCCGCCGCCTCCATAGGCTCCACCGCGGCCCCGTATATAGTCATACTGGGCGCGATAATGGGCTCCTATAACCTTGCAATGATAGGCGTGTATCTTTTCCTCGCCATGCTGATATTCCAGGTAGTGACGCTGCCGGTGGAGCTCAACGCATCAGGCCGCGGCCTTGAGATGCTGGAGTCCGGCGGCTATATCTCCTATGAGCAGCGCAGCGGCGCGAGGGCGGTGCTGAGGGCCGCCGCCATGACGTATGTTATAGCCGCCATATCCACCCTCGTATCCTTCCTGAGGCTGCTCATGATAGCCAGCAACAGCAGGCGAAGGAACTGAACGCTTCGGGCAGGGAGCCGCGCCCCCTGCCCGTTTTTTTATCCGCGTTTTATCTTTATGTCGAACCTTATCGCCTTATCCGCGCCGAACATATAGCCGGTGGGGGCTTCAAGCTGCCCGAAGGACGTCTCCGTAAGAAGCAGCGTATCGCCATATAGCCGCACGCGATACTCCGCAGGCGCGCCGTACTCTGGCGCTCCCGGCTCCTTGAGCATATCGCCGTCCTCTGCGACAAGGGGCAGCGGGCATATGAGATCCATATCCTTGCCGTAGCCCTTTGTAAGGTCTATGGAGAATTTTATGTATATCCGGCAGCTCTGGCCGGGATCCAGCTCGTTTAAAAGGGGCAGCGTAAGCGCCGCTCCGTCCAGAGTATAGTAGGCCGTTTCCCCGTTGAGCGCCACGCCGGTCACCTCCATGCATCCGGCGGCCACGGCGTTCGGATAAAGGCCGATATCAAGAGAATATACCGTCTCCGCCCGCCTGCTCACATAATCTATGAGCACCTGTCCCTCCGCCCTTTTTTCCTTTGTGTCTATATACAGAGAGGCGATGTACAGGCTGCCGTCGCGGCTACGCTGCGCTGCGGCGGGGGGCGAGGCGGAGGGCGCGGGCGTAATGTCGGGTATTACCGGCGTCGCCCCGGCGGAGGCGTCCTCCTCCCCGTTCTCCTGCGGCATGGCTCCCAGTTTCGTCCATACCAGACAGCACGCCGCAAGGAAGGCCGCTACCCCCGCCGCTATGAGAATGCCGCGCCTCAGCGCGCGCTTTTTTCTTTTTCGCTTTGCCGTGTTTTCCATGCGTCCTATTATATCACATATCGCCGCAAAATTGTTTGAACAATGGCGGATATTGCCGCTATTGCACCAATACGCTCTCCCCGGTGGAAAGAAGGTGTATCCAGCACTCCTTTACGGGTATGCCTGTAAGCTCCTCAAGGGCCCTTTTATACAGCCTCAGCTGCTTTGCGTGGCTCATCGCCGCCTCCCTTGCCCCGCCCTTTGGAACATAGTCCGTCTTGTAGTCTATGAGCACCCATTCGCCGCCCTCAATGAAGCAGCAGTCGATTATGCCCTGCAAAAGCAGCGTCTCCTCCGTATCCGCATCGAATACGGAATTTGCCTTTACCCTGTGGTTGAAGGCAAGCTCCCGCTCTACCCTCGGCGAAGCGAGCATACGGCTGCCCAGCCCCTTTGAAAAGAAGTCCGCTATGCTTTTCACATATATGCCCTCCGCCTCCTTTTCTGTGAGTATGCCCCTGTCCGTAAGCTCCTTCAGGCAGGCGTTCACTGAGGCAAAGGTATGCTTCGCTATGGGCAGATGCTCCATCAGTTTGTGGACGGCGGCGCCCCGGCTGACCGCCCTCTCCGCCATCTTATCGCGCATAAAGTCCGGGTACTGCCCCAGCTCGGGCAGGTTGCCTATAAGCTGCGATACGCTTATTTTAGAGGGCAGCTCCGTATCCGCCCCATAAGGATAGCGCCAGGCGAACAGCTCCGCGTATTCCCCGGGACCGTCCTCTATCGCCTGCCTTGTAAACGCCATGTATTCCTCCCGGGGCAGCGCCGCGCCCAGCGCGGACGCCCGAAGCGCCGGGTGTACGGCGCAGAGTATGGGCTTATTCCCGCTCAATGGCGGTATGCCAAGGTATTCCCTCAAAGGATTGCCCGAGGGGGAGGAAAACAGCACCGGCAGTATCCAGTCGGCGAAGCGCTCCGCCCCGGCGCAGGTGTTTGGGGTAACGGGGATGCGTCCCGCCGCGAGGCCCTTTTCCACATCCCTGAAGGAGCACAGCATTATGAGCTTTTCCGAGGCGCGGGTCATGGCCACATACAAAAGGCGCATCCGCTCGGATACCTCCCTGCGCCATATGCGCTCCGCTATTGCGGAATGGTAAAGGTTCAGCTCACGGCTGTTCCCTCTTGCGGCCTTTAAGCCTATGCCGAGGGCAGCGTCCAGCGCCAGAACGCTCGAGCGGCTCTTTTTGTTGAAGTTCACCGAAATGCCGCCCAGTATCACCGCCGGGAACTCAAGTCCCTTGCTTTTGTGTATGGATATGAGCCTGACGACGTTAGCGGAGGCTATCTGCGCGGCGCCCAATGAGTCGCCTGAGCGGGCCTTTTCCATAAACCGCAGAAAGCCCCGTATGCCATGGCCGGAGTTTGAATATATGCCGGCGTTCTTTATGAGCGCCTCAAGGTTGGCGCGCCGGGATTGGCCGCCGGGCAGCGCGGATACGTAATTTTCAAAGCCGGTATCCTCCAGCAGCATGGCTATGAGCTCGGTAATGTCGTAAAGCTCGCCCTGTGCGCGCCATCTTTGCAGCCTTTCCATAAAGCCGCCCGCCTTATGCCCGAGCGGCGTATCCTTATCCGCCCCCGCCCTGAGCGCCTCGTAAAACAGCCCCTCCCTGCAATCTGAGCGGAGGGCTATGAGTTCCTCCGTGGAAAAGCCGCCTATGGGGCTCCTCAATACGCTTATCAGGGGTATGTCCTGCAGGGGATTGTCTATCACGGACAGCAGATTCAGGAATATCTGCACCTCTATGGCGTCGAAATAGCCGCCGGTCAGCTCAGCGTATACCGGTATGCCCTCCCGGTGCAGCGTGCGCACCCAGGCTTCCGCCACATTTTTCGGGGAGGAGTGCAGTATCACTATGTCGCTGTATTTATACCTCCGGGTATTTCCCTTCCTGTCCGTAAAGCTCTCGCATAGCAGTTCCCGTATCCGGCCCGCGGCGAAAAGGGCCTCCGCCTCGGCCGCAAGAAGCTGCTCCTCCCCGCTTTCGTCCGCCGCATCCCCCTCGTCTATGGGCGCGCTCCGGGATATTACGTGGAGCTCCATGCCTCCCGCGGAGGCGTCGCCGCGCCCGTGTATGAGGCGGGCGTTCTCGTCGTAATCCACGCCGCCCGTCTCCTTGGTCATTATTTTGGAGAATATGCTGTTCACTCCCTCTATGACCTCATTGGAGCTCCTGAAATTGGCGCTAAGGCTCAGCGCCGCGCCCCGCGCCGCGAATTCGTCTATGCGCTCGGTAAACAGCCCCGGCTCCGCCATGCGGAAACCGTATATGGACTGCTTCACGTCCCCCACTATAAAGAGGTTATCGGGGCGGGCAAGGGCGGAAAAAAGGGCGTTTTGCAGCGGGCTGCAATCCTGATACTCGTCTATGGACACAAAGCTGAACCTGTCGCGGTACTCCCTTGCCACGGCGGGCAGCTTCAGGAGCCGCAGGGCCATGTGCTCCATATCCGCATAGTCTATTATGCCTGCCTGCTCCTTCTTTTCGGAATACAGGGCGATAAAATCGCCGGTAAAGGAGTAAAGCGTTTTCAGCAGCGGCTTTATACCGGCGATGAGCTTCGCCTGCCGTTCCATGGGCTTGCCGGAAAGGGCGATGTGCTTCTTTACCTCCTTCTTCATGTCGTCCCTGGGCTTTTTGACGTACTCGCTGTAAGCTTTTTCCGCCCCCCTCATGCTGAAGGTGGCAAACTCGCAGGAAGAAAGCTGGTTGGCGTAGCCCTTCAGGCTCTTTTGCAGCAGCGCGGCGCCGAGCTGCGTCAGGTCGCCGTCCAGTATTGCGGCGGTTTTGGGGTAGTCCTCCGCGATCTCGTCCCGCCGGGCGCGCAGTATGTCCATGCACGCCCCAAGCCGTACCTTCAGCCCCTTCAGGTATTCCTCCGCCGCAGGGCAAAGGGACAGCGCGTCCCCGGCAATGCCGTATTTGTCTATGGCTCCCCTCAGCCACTCCATGGGCTCGGGCTGCGCCATTATAAAATCGTACAGCCTGAGGAACTGGGCGGAAAACTCCGCCTCCTCGCCGAAGGCGTCCACAAGGTCCGAAAAGCCCCCTTGCGCGTAGTACCGCTCCATGAGCTCATCAAGGGCCTCCTGCCTCAGGGCAAGGTTTTCCGCCTCCTCGCCTGCGCGGAAGGCGGGGTCGAGTCCGGCTATGTCGAAATGCCTTCTCAGCACATGGGAGCAGAAGCCGTCTATTGTGGATATGTTGGCTCTGCCTATGCTCTCCGCCGCCCCGTAAAGCCGTGCGGCCTCATCGCCCTGCCGCTGGGCCGCAAGGGCGGAAAGCCTGTCCTGTATCCGCTTTTTCATCTCGGCCGCGGCCGCGCGGGTAAAGGTCACCACCAGCAGGTCTTCAGGGTCCGCGCCCTCTGATATGTGCCTCGCGATGCGCTCCGTGAGCACGGCGGTCTTGCCGCTGCCCGCCGCCGCGGAAACTATAAGGCTGCCGGGGGTCTCAATGGCCCGCCGCTGCTCCGCCGTCCAGTTAGTCGCCATTGCCGTCCTCCTTGCCGCCGTTCTCCTTCATAGCGCCTATCCGCTCAAAAAACGCCTTGTCGCTCAGCGTGCCGAGATTGCGCTTTTTGCAGCCCGGCAGCCTTTCGTCAAAGCCGCATACGCTGCGGTTTGCGCAGGTTTTGCAGCGGTCGGCGCCGCTTTTGAGCTTTGCCGGGGATACCGCCGCCCTTCCCTCGAATATTTCCGCCAGGGTATCGGTGGACTTTTTCAGCGCGTAGCCTATGAGTCCCTCCATCTGATCCCCGGGTATCACGGTCCTTGCCCCTGTGGATATTACGGGGCAGCCGTCGCCCGCAGCGGCCCTTACCACTACCGGGTCGCTGAGCGTAAGGCCGGAAAGCCGGAAGCTCTCCATCACCTTTTTCTTTATCGTATCCTCGTCCGCGGCAGCGTCATTGGATTCGCTCACCACGGGGGAATCCACCTTCATATAGTACATTCCGGCGGCCCTCCGGGTCTTTTCCACCGCCCCTATCGCCGCGGCGTAAAGGGGCAATTGCAGGCTCAGGCCGTAGTATAGCCTGGTGTAGCTGAAGTCGCTGCTGCCGGTCTTGTAGTCTATTATCCTGTAATAATCCTGCCCCGCTATGGTGCAGCCGTCTATCCGGTCTATCCGCCCGCCTATATAGAACCTTTCCCCGGTAGGCAGCTCGAGCGTCAGCGCGGGCAGGCCGCCCATGCCAAAGGACACCTCGGTCTGCTCCGGCACAAAGTCGCCGGACTGCACCTGGCGGACTATCGCCCGCGCCGTGGCCTTTACCTTGCGGATAAGCCTTGCGCAAAGCGCCATGTTCCGGGCGCTGGAAAGCAGCACCCCATTGTTGTGTGAAGCCATAAGGGGCGGCATTATGCCGTCTATTATCTCATCGCACTGCGCGCCGTCAAGCGTTTTCATATCCCGCCTCAGCGCCTCCTTTACGAAGGAATCCAGCGCGCTGTGGCAGAAGGTGCCCTCATCCAGCGGCCTCTCCCTGAATTCGCGCCGCTCTGTGGCCCTTAAGCCGTATGTCACGAAGTGGTCAAAGGGGCAGGCGTTGTAGCGTTCGAGGCGCGTGGCGGAGCCGAACAGGGAATCCCCGTATAATTTAAGCGAAAGCTCATGGCCGAAGGGTTCCGGCGAGCAGCGGTAGTACAGCGCGTCCTCAAGGCCCTCCAGCGTTTTTCGGTATTCGGGCTTCCCGGCGTACCATGCGTAAAGCTGCCCCAGCCCCTCCCAGGGGATAAGGTCGTCGCCATAGGCGCGCAGCTCCTTGGCAAGGCGGGCGACTCCGCCCTCGGGGCTCACCGGGGGCAGCGGCTCAAGGTCGGTATCCGATCTTACTCCCGGAAATATCTCCCGTATCCTGTCCAGTATGGGAGCGGGCAGGGCGGCGTCCGTCCCCGCGCTCATGGTATAGGATATGTATAAAAGCTCCCTCGGGGCGGCCAGGGCGCAGTAAATGTCCATAAGCTCGCCCTCCGCCTTTTCCGCGCTGCGGCCCCATGTCCTTGCGCCCATGGCGTCGAGCCGGTCCAGCTCCCTGTCGCTTATCATGCCGTCGTCGTTGAAGCTGTGGGGGAAGCTGCCCTCGTTCGCGCCCAATATGAACATGGCCCGGGGGCTTTTTGCCATGGTCCTGCCCAGCGCGCCAAGGAGGAGCTGATCCGCCGTGGCGGGTATGGCGCTTATTTCGTATGAATCGAAGCCCTCCTCCAGTATGGCGGCGAAGCGCCTTGCGGATACCGTCCCTTCTCCCATTATGGCGTGGAGCTGATCCAGCACCGTAAGCATCAGCCGGTAAACCTGGGCGTTTTCCTCCGCAAGCTGGTAGCGGCCCTCGTCCCTTAGCCGCAGCGCAAGGCCGTTTATGCTGTCGTAAAGCCCCATGCTCTCCATAAAGGCGAAGAGCGCCTCCGCCTTGCCGCGCGCGGTGGGCGCGTTTACGAAGGCGGTGTGGAAATCCTCTATTTTGGGTATTATGAAGCTCCTTACGCTTTCGGGCGTTTCCTCATCGAAGGGCTTTTTGAAGCCCGTGCCGCCTATGCCGCGGCGCAGGGCGTAGTTTTCGAACAGATCGACGTCCCCGGCCTCTGTCCCCGTGAGGCCGGTGCGGAGCATGTCCATTATATAGTTGAGATTATATCCTCTGTTTACGCACTTAAGGGCGGATAATACCAGCCGCGGCGCGCCGTAGGCTGAGAGCTTATGCGTCCCGTCGCTGAAGCAGGGTATGCCCCGGCGCTGCATTGAGCGCAGAAGCTGCAGCTCATATGCCGGCTCGGTGGCTATTACCGCCATATCGCGATAGCGCATACCGCCCTGGGCGCATCTTAATACCGCCTCCGCCGCCATCTCGCATTCCGCGCTTATCGATGTGGCGGCGGCTATGCGTATGGACGGGGCTTCCCCGCCGTATATCTTATAGGGATACGCGAACACCTCGGATTCCAGATGGGCAAGGGCGGGGTCGGTCTGCCGCTTCGAGTTGCCCTCGGGCAGCCGTATGACGCTTATCTCGCAGCCGTTTTCCCGTGCCGCATCGTAAAGGCGGGCATAAGCCCTGCGCTTTGGCGCGAAAAGCCTGGCGTCCCTCCCCTCCTCCGGGTCCATGCGCAATGATATGTACATGCTCTCCGCGTGCCGCGCCATCGCAGCCATGAGGTGATAGAGCTGATCGGTAAGCAGGTCAAAGTCGTCTATTACTACCTCCGCCCCCGCTATGGGCGAAGAAGGCAGATTTTGTATCAGCGCCGCGAACATATCCTCGCTGTCCATATAGCGGCCTGAAATGTAGTTTTCCGTCTCGCCGTAGAGCAGCGCGAGCTCCGTGAGCTTGCGGGCGAGAAGGCTGTCCCCCCCGGCCTTTTCCGCCCCCTCGAGCAGGTCGGCAGGCGTCACCTCATACCGCTTGCAGGCGGTAAACAGCTCGCAGAGCCGCTCCGAAAAGCCGGGGCGATCCTTTACCCGCGCAAATACGCCGAGCCTGCCTCCCTGCTCGGCTATGGTCCTGCGTATGGCCATACGCCGCCCCTGGCGGGAAAGGAAGCCCAGATAGCTCCCCTCCAGCGTTTTTTCCGCAAGCGACGAGAAGGAGTATACCTCTATATCCATAAGGCCGCCCAGCTCCGAGGCGAGCTGCCGCTCCGTCTCGAAGGTGAACTGCTCCGGCACTATTACCACCACACGGCGCCCGTTATGAAGGGCCTCCTTTATGCAGCGGTGCAGCCGCCTCGTCTTGCCGGAGCCGGAGCGGCCCAGCAGGAACGTCACCCGGGCCGGCATTATAATTTCTCCCTGTGAAGGGGTATGTATACCATTTCTCCCTTTTCGCGGCGGCTTTCAAACAGGGTTATGGCCTGCACGGTAAGGGAGGCGTTGGCTCTTATGCTGTTTTTAAGCTCCAGGGCGGTAAGGTCGTCCTGCTCAACGCTGCGGCCAAGGGTGATATGCGGCACAAACCTCTTGCGCTCCCGGGAGAAGCCCCTGTCGTACAGGGCGGACTCAAGGGATTCGTGCATGGCGGTGAGCTCGTCGAGCTCGCCCAGCACCTCCATTACGGCGGTGCGGCCGCGGCCGCCCTTTTCAAAGCCCGTATATCTGCCGAGGTGCAGCGTGAAGGGGCGTATGCCCCTCACCGCCTCGTGCATGGCGGCGGCGGCGCCCGCTATATCGTCGCTTTCGCCTATAAAATGCAGCGTTATGTGGAAATTATCCTGCGGCACGAACCTGCCGCCGCAGGACATCCCCTTCACTTCCTTCTGTATCCTCATGAGCTCCTCCTTAAAGGAGCGGGGCAGGTCTATTGCTATGAAAAGGCGCATGGCATATATCCTCCGTGTGTTTTTCAGCTTAATGATACCATATTTGACGCACTAAAAAAAGGACGGCCAAAAGGCCGCCCTCCGTTTTTGTTATTATTTATACCTTATGTATGAAGTTGCCGTTTATGTATACATTGCTGGTGGCGATTATGAAGGCCTTGGGGTCTATGCCCTTTACTATGCGCTCAAGCTGCTCCAGCTCATAGCGGTTTATGCAGGTGCAGAGCACGGCTGTGGGCTCGTTGGTGTATGCGCCGTAGCCGTCCCAGCGGGTAACGCCGCGGCCGGTCTCCTGCATTATGCGCTGGGGAATGGCGTTGTCCCGGTATTTGGTGAATATGAGGGCCTGTATGTTGATGCCCTGCTGATGCATCCTGTCCAGTATAAGGCTGGAAAACACCATGTACAGAACGCTGTACACCACCACAGATACATCATAGCGGAAGAAGCACATCACGAACAGCAGTATGTTGACGAGTATTGTGAACTTGCCCACCTGAAGGCCGGTCTTTTTCGTTATATGCACAGCCAGCATGTCCAGGCCGCCCACGGTACAGCCGCAGGTTATTATCATTCCATCGCCCACGCCAACGCAAACGCTGCCTATCAGCACGCAGGTCAGCCTGTCGTCTATAATGGGAGCGGAGGGAACGGGTATGAAGGCGGTGGTCAGGGAGAATACCGCGGTAAATACCAGCGTGCGCAGGAAGAAGCTGCGGCCAAGGCTCTTGTAGGTGATTATGAATATGGGGATGCTGGATATATAGTAAAGAGCACCCGCAAGGTCTATATGGTTGAACGTTATATTGAAATCCTCAGCCAGCACCGACCGGACAAACTGGGAATAGCCCATAAGGCCGGTGGTGTAGAAGTTCCAGGGGGTAGTGAATACGTTTATGCCTATGGACATTATGACGCAGCCCAGCGTGGCTATGATCATACGCCCGGCAAATGTGCGCATGGTATTGTTATACATAAGGGATATCCTCCAGGCTTCGGGCTTTTTTTCGGGGCGCGCCCGAATGAACAGGGTACATTATAAACCCTTGCGGCAGGAGATTTCAATAGAAAAGAGGCTCTTTTTACCTGTTTTTTTCACAGTGCCCCCGCGCCGCGCCGCGCTGACAATTTTGCGCCGTTCATGGTATAATAAAAATGCGCGGGCGCCAGCGCAGAGCGCGCGCCGGCCTATAAAAAGAAAAGGAAATATCATATGTGCAATACGGAATTACTTTCCCTCCTCGGGCGGGATAAGCTCATAGCCATATGCCGCGGCGCGGAGGGGGAGACGCTTTTGCGCCTTGCCGCGGCGATACGCGACGGCGGCATACGCTTTATTGAGGTGACCTTCCAGCAGGAGCGGGAGGACTGCGCCGGGCTGGCCCAAAGAAATATAAAGGCCCTCTGCGGCCTGCCGGGCATTATCCCCGGGGCGGGAACGGTGCTCAGCGCCGCCCAGGTACGGGCCGCATACGAGGCGGGGGCAAAATATATCGTTTCCCCCAACACCGACCCCGCCGTCATTGCCGAGGCCAGGCGGCTGGGGCTTATATCCATACCCGGCGCGCTCACCCCAAGCGAGATAATGGCGGCCCACAACGCCGGGGCGGATCTTGTAAAGCTGTTCCCCGCAGCCGCAATGGGGTTGAAGTACTTCAAGGACCTCCGCGCGCCTCTTTCCCATATAGGCCTTGTGGTCACGGCGGGCGTCACGCTGGATAACCTGGGGGACTACCTGAAGGCCGGGGCCTTTGCCGCGGGCATAAGCAGCCCATTGTGCAACAAGGAGCTTATCGCGGCGGGAGGCTTTGACGAAATAACCCGCCGGGCAAGGGCGTTCTGCCGCATTGCCAGCCCCTCCGTAAGTGCCTGAGCGTACCCGGATACCAGAAGGTGGAAAAAATATGCAGACCATAGCCGAGATACTTTCAAAGGAACTGAACGAAACGCTTCCGCACGTTCAGAACGTCATAGAGCTTTTGGACGGGGGCAATACGGTGCCCTTCATAGCCCGCTACCGCAAGGAGCTGCACGGCAGCATGGACGACCAGCAGATACGAAGGCTGGCGGACAGGCTTGCTTATCTCAGGAATCTCGACGCGAGGCGCGGCGAGATAAAGCAGAGCATCGCATCGCAGGAAAAGCTCACCGGCGAGCTTTCATCGAAGCTGGACAGCGCCGCCACATTGGCGGAGCTTGAGGATCTATACAGGCCCTATAAGCCAAAACGCACCACAAGGGCGTCCATAGCCAAAGAAAAAGGCCTTATGCCCCTCGCCGCGAAGCTTCTCATGCAGGAGCCCGCCGCAGACCCCGTAAGCCTCGCGGAAAAATACGTAAACCCCGGCAGGGGCGTGAATACCGCCGGCGAAGCCCTGTCCGGCGCGCGCGATATAATCGCCGAGCGGCTGTCGGATTCCGCCGATATCCGCCGCCATATAAAGGAGCTCGCCCGCAGCTCGGGGACCATATCCGCCGCGAAGGCGGCGGACGCGCCGGAGGACAACGGAGTATACGATATGTACTCCGACTTTTCCGAGAGCCTCTCCACCATACCCGGATACAGGGTGCTGGCCATAAACCGGGGCGAAAAGGAGGGCTTCCTTAAGGTTTCGGTAAGCATTCCGGAGGAAGGCGCCCTCCGCATAGTGGCAGGCAGCGTCGTAAAGGGGAGCTGCCCCTGCTCAGGGCAGGTAGAGGCCGCGGCAAAGGACGCCTGGAGCAGGCTGATATATCCCTCCGTTTCCCGGGAGCTGCGCTCCATGCTGACCGACGCCGCCAGCGAACAGGCCATAGCCACCTTTGCCGTGAACCTGAAGCCGCTGCTGATGCAGCCCCCCGTAAAGGGCATGGTGACCATGGGGCTGGACCCGGGCTACCGCACCGGCTGTAAGGTGGCGGTAGTGGACGAGACGGGCAAGGTGCTGGATACCGCGGTCATATACCCCGCGCCGCCCCACAATAAAATAGCCGAGGCGGAGCGCATCGTAACGGCGCTTATAAAAAAGCACAACGTCGGGGTCATATCCATAGGCAACGGCACCGCCGGGCGCGAAACGGAAAAATTCGCCGCGGACGTCGTAAAGGGTACGGAGGTAAAATACGTTATAGTCAGCGAGGCGGGGGCGTCGGTGTATTCCGCCAGCAGGCTGGGCGCGGAGGAATTCCCGGATTACGACGTGTCGCTCCGGAGCGCAGTTTCCATCGCCAGAAGGCTGCAGGACCCGTTGGCGGAGCTTGTAAAGATAGACCCGAAGAGCATAGGCGTGGGCCAGTACCAGCACGATATGCCCCAGAAGCGGCTGGATGAAACGCTGGAGGGCGTGGTGGAGGACTGCGTGAACAGCGTCGGCGTGGACCTGAACACCGCGTCGGCGTCCCTCCTTTCCCACGTTTCCGGCATAAACTCAGCCGTGGCGAAGAACATCGTAGCCTACCGCGAGGCCGAAGGGGCCTTCAGGAGCCGCAGGGAGCTTCTCAGGGTACCCAAGCTCGGCGCAAAGGCATACGAGCAGTGCGCGGGCTTTTTAAGGGTGCCGGAAAGCGCCGAGCTGCTCGACAACACCGCCGTCCACCCGGAGAGCTACAAGGCGGCAAGGTCGCTGCTCCTGCTCTGCGGCGGCGATATATCAAGGCTGCCCGGCGAGCTTGAAAGGATAGGCATGGACAGGGCCGCCGGGGAATGCGGCATAGGCGTGCCCACGCTAAGGGATATACTCGCCGAGCTGCAAAAGCCGGGCCGCGACCCCCGGGACGAGCTGCCAAAGCCTCTGCTGCGCAGCGACGTGATGGAGATGAGCGACCTTATGCCGGGCATGGAGCTTACCGGCACCGTGCGCAACATAGTGGATTTCGGGGCGTTCGTGGATATAGGCGTGCATCAGGACGGCCTCCTGCACATATCGAGGATATGCGACAGATTCATACGCCACCCCAGCGAGGTGCTAAAGCCCGGGGACATAGTGACCGTATGGGTGCTCGAGGTGGATCAGAAGAAAAAGCGCATAAGCCTGACGATGAAAAAACCGCAGTAATAAATAAAAAGGAACGGCAAAAATCCGTTCCTTTTGAATTTTGTATTATTTTATTATTGAAGCTTTTCCAGTCCCAGCTTCAGCCTTCTCAGCGTCTCCTCCCTGCCCAGCAGCACGCCTATCTCTATTGCGCCGCCGGGGGTGACGGCCTTGCCCGCCATGGCTATGCGCACGGGCCAGAGCAGCGTGCCGTTCTTCATTCCCTTTTCGGCGGCCATGCCCATGAGGGTATCGTGGAGCAGCTGCTCGTTCCAGCCGGGCAGCGCCTCCAGCACGGGAATGACCATTTCAAGCACTTCTTTTGCTACGGTGCTGTCCGTCTTGCTCTTCTTGTTGGTGAAAAGGGCCGTGTCGTAGCCCTCGTCAAGCTCAGTCAGGAAATCCACCATACCGGGTATCTCGTTGAATACCCGCACCCGCTGCTGGAGTATCCTGCAAAGTATATCCGTATCCATATGGGCTATGCCCGCCTTCTCGTACCACGGCATGGCGTGCCTTGTGAATTCCTCTTTTGAAAGGGCCATTATGTACTGGGCATTCATCCAGGTCAGCTTTTCCGGGTCGAATATTGCCGGGGACTTGCTCATGCCGGAAACGTCGAAGGCCTCGCACAGCTCCGGAAGGGAGAATATCTCCCTGTCGTCCCCGGGGTTCCAGCCAAGGAGCGCCACATAGTTCACCAGCGCCTCTTTAAGGTAGCCCTTATCTACAAAATCCGCATAGGAGGCGTCGCCGTCCCGCTTTGAAAGCTTGTGCTGCGCGTCCCTCATTATGGGAGTCATGTGGATATAGTGAGGTATCTCCCAGCCGAAGGCCTCGTAAAGAAGGTTGTATTTCGGCGTGGAGGAGAGATACTCCATTCCCCGCATTACATGGGATATCTTCATGAGGTGGTCGTCCACCACGTTTGCGAAGTTGTATGTAGGCATTCCGTCCGCCTTGATGAGTATGCTGTCGTCAAGGTCGGAATTGTTCACCGTGATGGTGCCGAACACCATGTCGGTAAAGCTGGTCGTACCCTCCAGCGGCACGTTCTGGCGGATAACATAAGGTACGCCCGCATCCAGCTTCGCCTTTATCTCTTCCTTTGAAAGATGCAGGCAGTGCTTATCGTACTTGAAGGTCTCGCCCCTCGCGGCAGCCGCCGCGCGCCGCTCCTCCAGCTCTTCCCTGGTGCAGAAGCAGCGGTAGGCGTGGCCGCTGTTTATAAGCTGCTCCGCAAAAGGCAGATATATGCTCTTTCTCTCGCTCTGAACGTAGGGGCCGTATTCCCCGCCGATGTCGGGGCCCTCGTCCCAGTTCATGCCCACGTCCTTGAGGGTGCGGTATATGAGTTCGGTCGCGCCCTCCACATATCTTTCCTGGTCCGTATCCTCTATGCGCAGCAGGAACCTGCCATGGTTATGGCGGGCAAAAAGATAGGCATAAAGGCCGCTGCGAAGATTTCCTATGTGCATATATCCCGTAGGCGACGGGGCAAAGCGTGTGCGTACTTCCATAAATGTTCCCCTTCCTGTTCCTCTTATGCCTTAAAGCTGTCCTTAAGGCCTACTATCCTGTTGAATACCGGATGCTCCGCCGTATAGTCGGGGTCGGCGCAGAAGTAGCCGGTGCGCATGAACTGGCAGCGGTAGCCTGGCTCCTTTTGCGCAAGCTCGGGCTCTATCAGGGCGTTGACCACCGTAAGCGAATTCGGATTGAGCCGCTCGGTAAAGTCCTTTTCCTCGCCCTCCGCCTCGGGCAGCAGCAGGTCCTCATAAAGGCGTACCTCGGCGGGCCTTGCGTCATTGGCGTTGAGCCAGTGTATCGTTCCCTTTATCTTGCGCTCGCACTCGCCGCCCTTTGTCTCCGGGTCGTAGGTGCAGTACACGGCGGTGACTCTGCCGTTTTCATCCGTATCCCAGCGGGAGCATTTGACGACATATGCGCCCTTGAGGCGCACCTCCCCGCCGGGCTTGAGGCGGAAATATTTCTTTGGCGCGTCGCAGTTGAAGTCCTCCCGCTCTATGTAAAGCTCCCGTCCGAAGCTGACCCTGCGCCTGCCCGTGGAGCAATCCGGCAGGTATTCCACCTCCGCCTCCTCGGTCTTGCCCTCCGGCCAGTTCTCAACGATAAGCTTGAGGGGATCCAGTATGGCCATCATGCGGGGGGCGTGGGCGTTAAGGTCCTCCCTTACGCAGTGCTCCAGCATGGCCGTTTCGACCACGGAATCCGCCTTGGCGACGCCTACCCTGCCCATGAAGTCCCGTATGGAGGCGGGGGTGTAGCCCCTGCGCCTGAGCCCGCACAGCGTCGGCATACGGGGATCGTCCCAGCCGGAAACGTATTTTTCCTCCACCAGCCTGCGGAGATACCGCTTGCTCATTATGGTATTGGTTATGTTCAGCCGGGCGAACTCTATCTGCCTCGGCTTGTTCTGGAAGCCGCAGTTGTCTATTACCCAGTTGTAAAGCGGCCTGTGCGCCTCGAACTCCAGCGAACACAGGGAATGGGTCACGCCCTCTATGGCGTCCTGTATTGGATGGGCAAAGTCGTACATGGGGTATATGCACCACTTATCCCCCTGCCTGTGGTGGCGCATATGCAGTATGCGGTACATGGCGGGATCCCGCATATTGAGGTTTGGGGAGGCCATGTCTATCTTGGCGCGCAGCGTCCTGCTGCCGTCCGGGAATTCGCCCTTCTTCATGCGCTCAAAGAGATCGAGGTTCTCCTCGACGCTCCTGTTCCGCCAGGGGGAATTCCTGCCCGGCTCGGTGAGCGTGCCGCGGTATTCCCGCATCTCGTCCTTGTTGAGATCGCACACATAGGCCTTGCCGTCCTTTATGAGCTTTACCGCAAGCTCATAGCAGGTGTCGAAATAGTCGGAGCCGTAGCATATCCTGGCCCAATGGAAGCCCAGCCAGGATATATCCTTCTCTATGGCGTCCACAAATTCCTCGTCCTCCTTGGTGGGATTGGTGTCGTCAAAGCGGAGGTTGCAGTCCCCGCCGAACTCCTCCGCCATGGAAAAGTCTATGGTCAGCGCCTTGACGTGGCCTATGTGCAGATAGCCGTTCGGCTCGGGCGGGAAGCGGGTACGTATGTGGGTAAGGCCCTTTTCCCTTATGTCCTCTTCGATGAATTCCTCGATAAAGTTCTTTGGCGTGCGCATTTCTTCCATGGTTATACAAAAGCCCTTTCAGTAAGCATTAAATAATCGGCATTATCTACGTATCATAATATTATCCTTCAATATGGGGGTGATGTCAATAAAAAACGGCGGAAAAGCCTTACTTCCCGCCGCATCCGGGTCTGCCGCGCCCTATGCGTTTTTCTTCATGGCGTCCTTCAGCAGCCGGGCAAGCTGATCCGAGCAGGAGGTAGCCTTGCAGCCGCAGGTTATGCCGCTAAGGCGGCGTATGACCTCATTGGCGTCGGCGCCCTCGCACATCGCCCCCAGAGCTTTAAGGTTTCCGTTGCAGCCGCCGGTATATTTCAGGTTGTGTATCTTTCCGTCCGTTACGTCCAGGTCTATCCGGGTAGAGCATACTCCCTTCGGGTAAAGCGTGTAATGCATTTTAAAATGTCCTTTCTCTTCCGTATATTTTCCTTTGTTTTATCAGCCTGCCAAAAACTTGAGGTTGTTAAGGGGCCGCAGCCCCTTAAGCTTTTTCCGGCTTTGACGACATGTGCGTCAAAACGGATAAAAACCGAAGGTTTTTCTTCTCTGCGGGTTTTGCCGCCCGGGAACGAATGTGAGAGGCAAAACCCGAAAGAAGCTCGCAAAAGTGGTCTTGCCACTTTTGCGAAATGATTATATGCTGCCTTCGAATACTTCCTCCGCAGGGCCGGTCATATAAATATGCCCGTTTTCCGCCCATTCTATCAAAAGCTCGCCAAGGGCAAGGCGCACCCTGACCCTGCGCCCCGCAAGGCCCGCCAAACTTGCGCATACCGCGGCGGCGCAGCTTCCGGTGCCGCAGGCCAGCGTCCTGCCGCAGCCCCTTTCCCATGTGCGTACAGAGAGGCTGCCGTCCGGCTCCGCCTTTACGAAATTCACGTTCACCCCGGCGGGGAAAAGCGGGTGCCTTTCAAGCGCCGGGCCGTATCTGAGTATTTCCTCCTCTGTGGCCTCCCCGAACACCGCTATGTGCGGCACGCCGGTGTTGACGGCGGAGACGGTGAAGCTCCTGCCCCGCGCATCTATGGTTTCGAGGCGGCATATCCCCTCGCCCTCCATGGGTATATCCTTCTTTTCAAGCAGCGGCTCCCCCATATCCACCCTTACGGCGGCGACGGCGCCGCCCTCCCGTATCAGCTCCGCCAGCCTTATGCCCGCCGGCGTTTCTATTTTTATCGGGTTTGACCTGGCCAGGCCCCGCTCATACGCGAACTTCGCGAAGCAGCGTATGCCGTTTCCGCACATCTCGGCGACGCTGCCGTCGCTGTTGAGAAGGCGCATTTGCAGATCCGCCCTTTGAGAGGGCATTACCATCAGCAGCCCGTCCGCCCCTATGCCGGCGCGCCTGTCGCAGAGGCGGCGCGCATCGTCCGGTGTAGGGAAATATCCGCCCCCGGTGGCGTCCGTCACTATGAAGTCGTTGCCCAGCCCATGCATCTTGGTAAATATCACGGCTCGCCCTCCTCTGCCGAAAACAGCCTGCGTATTTTATTTATTATACCCGCAGCGCCGCCCTCTGGCAATGCCTCCATGGAGGGGCGAATTGTGAATAAACCGGGGCTTTAACGGATAATTCACAGGGTATGTATGTACAATTCGGGCATTTTGGATTATTATTTAATGTGGATTATTAAAATGGAGATGTATATGGACAAATTGCATTTTATAGTAAACCCTGTTGCGGGCGGTACCAGCGCAATAGATAAGTTCGGCACCGTCAAAGGTATGCTGGACGATATGAAGGTCCCTTATACCTATGAGTTTACCCAATGCAAGGGCCACGGCAGGGAGCTTGCCAGGTCTGCCGTGGAGCATGGTGAAAAGTATATAATAGCCGTGGGCGGCGACGGCACGGTGAACGAAGTGGCTTCCGCCCTTGCGGGTACCGGTTCGGTGATGGGCATACTGCCCTTCGGCACGGGAAACGACATGGTAAAGGTGCTGGGGATACCCACCGAGCCACGCGAGGCGTTAAACGTCATATTGGCGGACAGGCCGAGGGCAATGGACGCGGGATACGTAAACGACAAATTTTTCGTGAACGTGTCGGGCTTCGGGTTTGACGTGGACGTGCTGCTCAAGCACGAAAAATATAAAAAACGCTTCAGGGGGATGCTGCCTTACCTTTTCGGCATAGTCGATGCCCTAACCCATCTTCGTACCCTGCACCTGACGCTGCACGACGGCGAGCGGACATGGAAGAAGGACGCGCTGATAGTATCGGTAGGCAACGGCGCGTACATAGGCGGCGGCATGAAGGCGACGCCCTTCGCCGATCCCTTCGACGGGCTTTTTGAGGTGAGCGTGATAAGCAGCATAAGCAGGGCAAAGTTCTTAAGGCTGCTCCCCTCCTTCATAAAGGGCAGGCATACCGGGCTTCCCGAGGTGGAATACTTCCGCACAAAGGAGCTTTATGTGGAATGCCCCGAGGAATGCCTGATAAACTACGACGGCGAGCTGGGCTCCGGAATGCCCGCGAGGTACAGGATAGTGCCCGGCGCAGTAAATATGCTGGTACCGCAGGATACGGCAAAGGCAAATACAGAAGAAAAGAAGTAAAGACCTTACAATGTGCGATCGTTTTTTCGTAGTGAACCCGGCGTCCGGCTCCGGCAGGGCAAGGAAGCTTTTTGAGGGGCTGCTTCCGCAGATAGAAAAAAGCGGCTTGAGCTTCGAGTGGCGGTATACCACCGGCAAGGGCCATGCGAAAGAGCTGGCGGAGGAGGCCGCAAAAAGAGGCTGCCGGCGGGTGATATCCGTTGGCGGCGACGGCACCGCCAACGAGGTAGCCGGGGCGCTTATAGGCTCGGATACCGAGATGGGGATACTCCCCTTCGGCACGGGCAACGACTTCGCAAAGGCCGTGGGCCTGCCCGCCGATCCCGGCGCGGCGCTGAGGACGGCGCTTTATGGAGAGACGCAGTCAGTAGACGCCGCGACGGCAAACGACAGGCCCTTCATAAATGTCGGCGGCACCGGCTTCGATGTGGACGTGATACTCAACACCGAGAAATTCAAAAAGAGGTTCAACGGAATGCTGCCCTATATGCTTGGCATATTCCAGAGCCTTATGCACCTTAAGCCCGTCACCTTCCGGATAACGGCGGACGGGGAAAGCTTTACCGAGCGGGCGCTGCTCTTCAACGCCTGCAACGGCACCCATTTCGCCGGGGGGATGCACGTTGCGCCCATGGCAAGCCCAAAGGACGGGCTGCTTGACGTATGCATACTCCGGGCAATAAGCGTACCGCAGTTTCTATTGCTTCTGCCCCGCTATACAAGGGGCGCGCACACGGCCTCAAGGCACATCCGCTACTTCAAGGCAAAGGAAATAACGGTAAGGTGCGACAGCGAAAACATAATCAACCTCGACGGGGAGCTGGATTCCTCCACCCCCGCAACATTCAGAGTATTGCCCGGGGCGATAAAGCTTGCGCTTCCGGGAGAAAAAGGGAACAGATGAGAAAGAAACGCTATGTTGTAAAGCAGCGCAGCCGCATGATACTGCGCATAGGCATACTGGCGCTGGGGGCGCTGCTGATATCAGGGCTGGTTTTCGGCCTCATACACCTGCTCAAAAGCACCAGGAAGGGCGCGAAGGAGCTTACGGAGCTTCCCTTTGCGGATACCGCCAACTACACCTATACCGGCTCCGGCTTTCTTTACTTTCAGGATGGCAGGCTTTGCTATAATGATATAGCGGACAGCCGCAAGGATACCTCATACAAGATAAACACCGACGAGCTGAAGCTCACAGCCTCCGACAGCATATCGGTGCTGTACCATGATACGGCGGTGCAGATAGTGGGCTCGGACGCCCCCATAGCCATCTCCGGAAAGGTGCTTGGCGTAAAGTGCTCCCAGGCCCATGTAGCGGTTCTTAGTGAGGACAGCGCGGGCAAGACCGCCATAGTGATATACGACAGCACGGGGACGCAGACCGACCAGATGGACTTTGACGCGGCCGACCTTATAGATTTCGGCTTTTCCGACAGGCAGGACGAAACATTATGGACGCTTGAGCTGGAGCTTTCCGCCTCCACGCCGGTATGCGCCGTTACCACCTACAACCTTGCCACCAAGCGCACCACCGGCGTAATAAACGTACAGGGCCAGCTGGTCGGAGACGTAATATTCACGGATAAAAGCCTGTTCCTTTCCTGCACGAGCGACCTTATACGCTATACGCTCTCGGGCAGCAGCGAGGCCTATCGCATATCCGTATACGGCTGGAAGCTGGCGGACAGCAGCATAGGAGAATCCCCCATACTGCTTTATAAGCAGCGGGGAGGCAGCGACAGCATACTCAGGCTGTATACCGTACCCGAGGGTGACGTGGGCAGCGCCGCCATAGGCACCGTACACCCGCCGGAGGGGGCTCTTGCGGAGTTTCTCATAAAGGGCAATCTCATGATATATACCCCTACCGCCGCATACACCTACTCCGCCGCCGGAAAGCTGCTCTCCACCGAGGAGCTGCCCATAGAGATAGACGGGGCGAAAAAGCTTTCCGATAACCACATAATGCTCAGCAGCGAAGGCAAGCTGTATGTCAGCGTGACCAAGTAGCATAAGGCCGTAAACGGCGCCGGGCTCTTTGCGGGGCAGGCCGATATAAAAGGAGGGAAAGCATTGAACGTCATAGACGCGGTATCCATATGTATATTGGTGCTGTTCGTACTCTCAGGCATATATAAGGGGTTTATTTCCACGCTGCTGAGCATAGGCGCGTACTTTGTTTCGGCAGCGCTGGGCTTCCTGCTCAAGCCCCTCGGGGCGAGCCTTATAAAGCACAGCGACAGCCTGTTCAATATGATGCTCTACTACACCGAGGGCAGCGAGTTTATCGCCAACCCGGAATACGTCCGCATGGAAATATCCTCCCTCTCCACGGCGGAGATAAACGACATAATCGCCTCCTCCAATCTGCCCTTTCCAATGGGCAGGGAAATCGCAAAAAACATCGCGCGGGAGGCCTTCGCGGATCAGGGCATAGTGACGCTTGGGGACTACTTCAACCAGACCATAGTGGGCGTATTCATAAACATACTGGTATTTCTGGCGTGCTTCATTACAATACGCGCGATACTCGCGCTGGTGATAAACGGGGCGGACTATGCCGATCCCTTCCCGATGCTCAGGAGCCACGACGGCATACTGGGCGGCGCGCTGGGCCTTTTGCGCGGAATGCTGGCGCTGCTGCTGATATTCATGCTGGTACCCATAGCGCTTACGGTGCTGGGGCAGTTTGATCTTATAACCAGCATGGTGGACGACTCAGTGCTGGCCAGGGTGTTTTACCGGCTGAATCTGCTCATAAGCCTGGCGGCATAAAATAATTTACTCACCGGAGGAAACCATGTACCTTGCCTCGAACTGGAAGGATTACGAAATAATCGACGCGGGCGGCGGCAACAAGCACGAGCGCTGGGCCGACGTCACCCTGCTTCGGCCGGACCCCCAGGCCGTTTGGCCAATGAAGGAGCCGAGAAGCGTACACGCGAGATATATCCGCAGCTCCTCCGGCGGCGGCCACTGGGAATACGGCAAGGCGCTGCCGGAAAGCTGGAAAATACGCTACCGGGACCTTACCTTTATCGTCCGCCCGACCGGCTTCAAGCATACCGGCCTTTTCCCGGAGCAGGCGGTGAACTGGGACTGGATGCGGGGCATAGTCGAAAGGAGCGGCAAGCCCTTCCGCGCGCTGAACCTTTTCGCCTACACCGGCGGCGCGACGGCGGCGCTCGCGGCCAGCGGGGCGGAGGTTGTGCATGTGGACGCGGCGAAGGGCATGGTGGCCTGGGCGAAGGACAACCTTGCGGCGAGCGGCCTTTCCTCCGCGCCGGTGCGCTTCATAGTGGACGACGTTATGAAGTTCGTATTGCGGGAGCAGCGCCGGGGAAGGACCTATCACGGCATACTCATGGACCCGCCGAGCTACGGGCGCGGCCCGAACGGCGAAATGTGGAAGATCGAGGACGACCTTTACCCGCTGGTGGAGGAATGCGTAAAGCTGCTGGACCAGGACGCCCGCTTCTTCCTCATAAATTCCTACACGACCGGCCTCGCGCCGAGCGTGCTCTCAAACGTGCTAAGGTGCGCCCTGGGCGGGCGGGGCGGCAGCATAGCCTCAGACGAGGTGGGCCTGCCCATAACCCGCGGCGGCATGGTGCTGCCCTGCGGCGCTTCCGGCAGGTGGGAAGCATGATACCCGTATTATATGAGGACAACCACCTTCTGGCGGTGGAAAAGCCGGCCAATATGCCGGTGCAGGGAGATTCCTCCGGCGACGAGGATCTTCTGACGCTGCTCAAGGGCTATATAAAGGAAAAATACCATAAGCCCGGCGAGGTATATCTCGGGCTGGTGCACCGGCTGGACAGGCCGGTTGGCGGGGTAATGGTATTCGCCCGCACCTCAAAGGCGGCGTCGCGCCTTTCCGCCCAGTTCAGCTCACACGGCGCGGTCAAGACCTACCTTGCCGTGGCCGAGGGCAGCGCCCCCGGGGGGGAGCTGGAGGGCTTCATATTGAAGGACGAGGCCACCGGCTCATCAGCGCTCGTGCCGGAAAACATCCCCGGCGCGAAGGCCGCGAGGCTTTCCTACGCCCCCATCGCATACAGAAGGGGCAGGACGCTAATCCGCGTTATACTCCATACCGGCAGGCACCATCAGATACGGGTGCAGCTATCCGGCGCTGGGCATCCCCTATGGGGCGATCAGCGCTACAACAAAAACGCCCGCCCGGGGCAGCAGATAGCCCTCTGGGCCTGCTCCCTCGAAATAGAGCACCCGACGCTGCATACCCGGCTGCGCTTTACCTCCGCCCCCTCCGGCGGCGTATGGAAGGACTTTTCGGATATACTCCCCGCAGCGGCGCAGGGCATAGACATAGCGTATATCGACCATAACATAATAGCCGCCGTAAAGCCCCGGGGGCTTCAGACCGCTGCGGCGGACGGCGAGGGGGATTCGCTGGAGGCGCGGCTTTCAGCCGCCTATGGCGAGGCTTATCCCGCCCACCGGCTGGACGTCAACACCGAGGGGCTGGTGCTCTTCGCCCGCAGCCGGGAGGCCCTTTCCGCCCTTACGGACGCGATCGAGCGGCGAACAATAAGAAAGTTCTACCGCTGCACCGTAAAGGGCTGCCCCGAAAAAAAGGAGGCTACCCTCACCGCATACTGCGTGAAGGATGAGGATAATTCATATGTGCGGGTGTACGACCATCCGGTCCGGGGCGGCAGGGAGATGATAACGGGCTACCGCGTAATAAGCAGCAGGGGGGACAAGAGCGTGCTGGAGGCGGAGCTTATCACGGGCCGCACCCACCAGATACGCGCCCACCTCGCCCATATAGGCTGCCCCATACTCGGCGACGACAAATACGGCGACCGCGAATTCAACCGGGCGAACAAAAAATACGCCCAGGCGCTCCGCGCGGTGCGCGTAGAGCTGCACTTCCCAAAGGGGAGCATGCTCGATTATCTCGAGGGGAAGGTCATAGAAGCACAATAAAAAAATTTGCTTTTTTTGAAAATATATTTTATGCTTATAATAGCACTA
>CALCEX010000283.1 GCA_937900325.1 uncultured Clostridia bacterium
GCGAAAGCATTGTGATAGTTGGCAAGGCCTTCGGTGTGAGCCTTGGTGCCGGTGGAATGGCAGAACTGTACCTCGGGGAACTCCTTGGCGGCCTGGATCATGAAGTCTTCATGGCCGAAGCTGTCGGCGAAGATGATGTTGCAGCCGGCGTCGGCGAGCTCAGCAGCGGTGTCGTAGCACTGCTGGCCCTCGGGAACGTTGGTCTTGATAACATAATTTTCTTCGGGAATGCCCAGAGTAGCGCAAGCTTCCTTAGCGGCATTGATGAAGTTGAGGTCATAGGTGGAGTTTTCATCGTGAAGCATGATGAAACCGACCTTGATAGCGGGGGTCTCGGTGGTAGCCTCAGTACCTTCTTCGGTAGCGGGAGCTTCAGTTCCCTCAGTGGTGGCGGGTTCTTCAGCGGCGGGGGCAGCACAGGCTGCTACGCTCAGAGCCAACACGAGAGTCAAAATGACAGCTACGAGTTTCTTCATTTAAGTTGATCCTCCTTCTTATTTGTTGCTTTATGTTAAGCCCGCCTTATGACAGGCCTGCAACCGCAATGCAAAACTTATCACAGATATATTGTCTAACAATATCGCCCCAATGTCAATAACCTGAATATTGTTGCAGGCTTAATACTATTTTATAACATACCCGCATATTTGTAATAGCTCACAGTATGCCGCTCTTCTCAAGGGCCTCGAGCGACGGCTCGCACAGCGTGGGCTTTCCCGCCGCCTTAAGGGCGTTTTTGACATCCTTAAGACCGCTGCCGGTGTTGATAACGGTAACTGTTTCGTTGGGCTTTATTACGCCGTCGGCCACCGCCTGCCTTACGCCCGCCGTTGCGGTCACGCCCGCAGGCTCGCCGAATACGCCCTCGGTGCGTCCCAGCACCCGCATAGCGTCCAGTATCTGCTCGTCAGTCACCGCTATCCACGTACCGTTGGAAGCGGATACCGCCCGGAGCGCCTTCCTGGGGTTGCGGGGCACTCCGACTGCAATAGAGTCTGCGATCGTATTTTCCTCGGCCGGTATAAGATCTCTGCCCTCGCGGGCTGCGTCAACAAAGGGGCAGCAGCCGGTGGACTGCACGCCAAGTATCTTCGGGATACGGTCTATAAATCCCAGCTCGTACAGATCATGGAATCCGTTGTACACGCCGCCGATGGTGCAGCCGTCGCCTACGGAGCAGGCGACCCAGTCGGTAGGCTGCCAGCTGAGCTGCTCGGCTATCTCAAGGGCCACGGTCTTTTTGCCCTCGGTAAGTATGGGGTTGATGCCGGCGTTGCGGTTATACCAGCCGTATTTTTCTATGGCGGCCTTGGAAAGATCGAAGGTGTCCTTATAGTCGCCCAGTACCGAGACTACCTTCGCGCCGAATATGAGCAGCTGCGCAAGCTTGCCCTCAGGGGCGCGGCTGGGTACAAATATCACGGTCTTAAGCCCCATGCGCGCCGCGTTGCCCGCGCAGGAGGAAGCCGCATTGCCGGTGGAGGAGCAGGCGATGGTATCATAGCCCAGCTCTACCGCCTTGGCTACGGCGACGCCGCTTGCCCTGTCCTTTAGGGAGGCAGTAGGATTAAGGCCGTCGTCCTTTATGTAGAGCGTCTTCAGGCCCAGCTCGTCGCCCAGCCTGTTGGACCGGTACAGCGGGGTCCAACCCACCCTCAGGAAGGGAGTGAAGTCCCTGTCCTTCAGCGGCATGAGGGCCTTGTAGCGCCACATGCTGTTGTCCCGGCAGTTTGCCAGTTTTTCGCGGGAAAGGGTGTTCTTTTTGATATAGTCATAATCGAAAACTATATCAAGTATGCCCTTTTCGCCGCAATCCGGGCAGGTCATAAGCTCGGTATATGGAAATTCCTTGCCGCAGATCGTGCATCGATAGCCTAAAATATGCTTCATTCTGTTTTTGCTCCTTTTTGAGATATTGCGTATGGCGTCGTCTTGTTTTTTTCTATATAATAAAATCTTTCAAATTTTCAAAGTTTATTGTTCGCAGCAGAATATTTGTGTTACAATATTTTAAATTTAAAGCTGCAAGCATACATACCGTACTTGCACAGGAGGCACTAAATGCAGGATACTTTCAAAAAAGGCCTTGGCGACCGCTATGACGGCTGGCGTGTAAGGCATGTTGACGCCGTTTACAACGTCATTCCCTTCGTAATGCGCTCCCGCCTCGATGCTCAGAATTTCTTTGAAGAGAACGTCCCAATAGAGAACATCGAGCGCTTCATCCGCGATCACCGGGATGATATGCCCGGCCTTGCCTTCATGCATGTAATAATCGCGGCCCTGGTAAGAATGATCGCTACCCGGCCCTATCTCAACCGCTTCGTCATGTGGAACAAGATATACGCGCGCAACCACATCGACATTGCTCTGATGATAAAGCGCAAGCACAGCAACGTTGAAACCAACGTAAAACCCGAATTTGAACCTTCCGCCACCCTGACGGACGTCATGAACACCATGAATGCCATAGTCAACGAAAATATCGACGACAACGCCAGCAACAGCATGGACAGATTCGCAGGCGTTCTGGGTTATATTCCTGCTTTTATTTTAAGGTTCGTAATAGGCAGTCTCAGGTGGCTCGACAACATAGGGCTTATGCCCAGGGCCGTTGCCGATCTCAGTCCCTTCCATTGCAGCACGTTTCTCACCAATGTAGGTTCAATAGGCATCGGTCCCATTTACCATCACCTTTACGAGTTTGGTACCTGTTCCATATTCGTCGCCATGGGCAATAAATACAAATACGACACAGTATCAAAGGATGGCGAGCCCGTGGAAAAGCGGTTTGTAGGACTCAGGTTCGTTACCGACGAAAGGATCTGCGACGGCAAGTACTACGCGGATTCGATGAAGGTGCTAAGAAGGCTGCTGAGCAATCCGGAGCTGCTCATGACTCCGCCTGCGGAAATACCCATCGACGACGGCGTACCCGCAAGGAAGCTCAGGATAAAAAAGTAAATCCGGCCTGGATCAAATCTTAAAGAGCATATCCGGCGGGCGGAAGCCCGCCGGATATTTTACTGTTCGGTGAAATTGCTTTATTACATATTGGCCAATACGCCGGTAGCATCGTTGAACTCGTTGATGAGCTTATCCAATTCGTCGGCCTGCGCATGCATATCGGTCCAATAGTGGGGATCGTACCACTGCTGGTTGATCTCCTCATAGGTCTTGCCCTGCTGCTCTACCCAGGTATAGTACTTGAGGTTGTGTATGCGCTTACGGTCCTGATAAGACAGCTCCAGCATATTGTCGGTGCGCACGCCGTGGAGATGCTCGCTGTAATCGCGCGCGGCGGTGAGCATATCGTATTCGCCCTGCTGTTCGTTGAGCTCATCGATACGGCTGGTGTACATGATGGCGGAGTCGGTAGCTACGGTGGCTACTACGTCGTCCTCGGTCAGCTCATAGTACTTTGCGAACTTGATGCAGCACAGCATATTTGCGATGCCGGAAATGCCGAGGAAGCTCAGCTTTTCTACCGTCTCGGCAGGTACGCCCGCTACTTCCTTCAGGTATTTCTTGCCCACCTCGCTGTTGAAGAGGCGGAGCAGGTTCTGGGAGTCCTCGTCGTCTATGTCGATGACCATGTCGGTGTTGCGTACATTGTGTATCCAAGGCACATGCTTGTCGCCTATGCCCTCTATGCGGTGGCCGCCGAAGCCGTTCTCAAGCAGCGTGGGGCACTGGAGGGCCTCGCCTACTGCCAGCTTGGAGTAGGGATACTTCTCCTTGAGCAGATCGCCCGCGCTCATGGTGCCGGCTGAACCCGAGGTAAAGCAGGCGCCTGCGAAGCGGCTATTGGGGGTCTTTATGGACTCATAGGCCTCGGCGATGGCGTTGCCGGTCACCTGATAGTGCCATACGCAGTTGCCCATCTCCTCGAACTGGTTGAATATGACCACGTCGTCACGGGTGTTGCGGAGCTCCCAGGTCTTATCGAATATCTCTTTTACGTTGGACTCGCAGCCAGGGGTAGCAATAACCTCGCCGGCTATCTTGGAGAGCCAGTCGAAGCGTTCCTTGCTCATTTCGGCGGGCAGTATGGCTATGCTGTCGCAGGAGAGGAGCTTGGAGTTGAAAGCGCCGCCGCGGCAGTAGTTGCCGGTGGAGGGCCAAACGGCCTTATTATAGGTAGCGTCGAACTGTCCGGTCACAAGACGCGGTACCAGGCAGCCATAGGAAGCGCCGACCTTATGGCAGCCGGTGGGGAACCACTTGCCGATCATGATTATGATCCTGGCCTTTACGCCGGACAGGCTGGAGGGTATCTCCAGGAAATTTACGCCGCCATAGGTGCCGCCCTGCATGGTGGGCTCGTTATGCCAGGTGATGCGGAACAGGTTCAGAGGATCCACATCCCACAGGCCGACCTTTTTAAGACCTTCCTTTATCTTCTCGGGAACCAGATCAGGATTCTTCATCTGGGCGAAGGTGGGGAGTACGATCTTGTGCTCGCGGGCGACCTGAATGTTGTGCTGGAGCTTTTCGTTGTTTTTTTCAAGATTGATCATTTTACACCTCATTGGATTGATATTGTCCTGCCGTGAAGCAGTTAGTGGTCAATTGTTCATCATACACTGTTTATCGATCAGCAGCTTAACTATTCACCTATAGTTTAGCGTTTTTTTTAACATAAGTAAAGTGGGTTCAACAAACTTTTTATTGTAAATCAAAAAATTTTTTTGCCGTTACGCTATGGTAAGCGCCAGCTCCATCATCCTGGTAAAGGTATTCTGCCGTTCCTCCGCCGTGCATTCCTCTCCGGTGACGATATTATCTGATATGGTGCAGATGGCAAGCGCGTTTTTGCCTGCGCGGGCGGCATTCATATACAGCGCCGCGGCTTCCATTTCCACTGCCAGCACGCCCAGCTTCTGCCACTCCAGAGTGCTGCTGCTGTCATCGTAGAACAGGTCGTTTGAAAGCAGATTGCCCACGCGGTAATTGACGTTCATTGCCTCGGCGGTATCCACGGCCCTGCGGAGCAGGTCGAAGCTTGCGATGGGCGCAAAATGGCCGGGGAGCCGGAACTGATCGGCATAAACTGTATTGTAGCAGGCGCCCATGCCTATTACTATGCTGCGAAGGGGTATGTCCTTGTATATAGCGCCGGCGGAGCCTATGCGTATTATATTTTCCACGCCGAAGAAATTGAACAGCTCATATGAGTAGATGCCCATGGAAGGCATGCCCATGCCGCTGGCCATTACGCTGACTTTCTTCCCCTTATAGGTGCCGGTATAGCCCTGCACCCCGCGGACATTATTTACAAGAACAGGGTTCTCAAGGAAATTCTCGGCGATAAACCTCGAACGAAGCGGATCGCCGGGCATAAGTACCGTCTTTGCGAAATCTTCAGGCTTTGCATTGATGTGTGGTGTGCTCATCTTTATTCCTCCTAATTGTCATTATCATCTGGGCTGCCGCCCTTGTCGTCATCGTAAGCGGAAGCGCCTGTGTATGCGTCATCCTCGCTTATCGGTATATACAGCCGCACCTCGGACTCCGGCATTTCAGTGACCTTCCTGAGGCTGGACTTTATCTGGCGCGTCCTTACTCCTATGAGCTTATCCAGATCGTCGTTGGCCTTTATGAGCTGCTTCTGAGTGTGGGTCAGCACCTCCTCAAAGCGGTTGAACTCGGTTTTCACCGCCGAAAGCACCTTCCATACCTCGCTGCTGCGCTTCTGTATGGCTACGCTGCGAAAGCCCATTTGCAGGCTATTAAGCAGCGCCGCCATTATACTGGGCCCGGCTATGCTTATGCGGTAATCCCTTTGCAGCCTTTCGACCAGCCCCAGCTTCACCGCTTCTGCGTAAAGCCCCTCTGTCGGCAGGAACATTATGCCGAAATCGGTGGTATAGGGCGGGTCGATGTATTTATCCCTTATATCCTTGGCAAAGCCGCGTATCCTGGCCTTAAGCGTCTCGCCGGCAGCGGCGGCCTTTGCGGGATCCGCGCTGTCGTAAGCCTCCATAAGGTCGTTATATGCGTCAACCGGAAACTTTGAATCTATTGGCAGCAGGGCAAAGCCGTCGTCATCCCCGGGTATCTTTATCGCGAATTCTACCCGTTCCTTTCCTCTGGGGGAGGTCACTACGTTTTCCACATACTGCTCCGGAGCGAGCATTTCCGCAAGTATGGCTCCCAACTGTATTTCTCCCAGTATGCCCCGCGTTTTTACATTGGACAGCACCCGTTTCAGATCGCCCACGCCTACGGCTAAGCTCTGCATCTCGCCCAGGCCCTTGTATACCTGCTCAAGGCGATCGTTTACCATCTGGAAGGACTGCGTCATTCTTTCGTTGATAGTACGCTGAAGCTTCTCATCGACTATCTGGCGCATCTCATCCAGCCGTTTATTGTTGTCCTCCTGTATGGTGGTAAGCCGCTTTTCCACGGTACTGCGGATATTCTCAAGCTTCTGCTCGTTCTCCATGGAGGAGGTGCCAAGCCGCTGCTCTATCCTTGTACCCATGTCCGCCATCACCCGTCTGAGCTGGGACAGTCTCTCGCCCTGGGCGCGGTAGGCGGACTGCTGATTTTCCGCTATGAGCGAGCCCAGATTGCCGACGTTCTTATGCACGGAATCCGTAAGCTCCATGCGAAGCTCCCGCTGGCCGTCCGCCATTTCCTCCATCAGCCTGTCCGCTATTCTTTCCTCGGCTTTGCCCTGGCGTATCAGCATCACCGTAAGCATCGCCAATGCGGCCAATACGAGCGCCAGCAGGATATACAGCAGTATTTCCATTAAAGCTTCCTTTCTTTATTTTCTTTATTTCCGTATGGTATCTATTCCCCTGGTTATTATGGCGCCGAGCAGCGCGCCGGCCACGGCCTGCATGAGGTTTGCGGGTATCGATATCATGGCCGTAGACGCGCCGTATATTATGCATTCATAGAGGAAGTAGCCCAGCACCATTACTCCGCCGCAGATGAGGAAGCGGGGTATCATCGCCTTTACCCTGCCCGCAAGCTTTACTGCCAGAAGAGCCATAACGCCCTTTATTATAAAAGTCGCGGGGG
This sequence comes from uncultured Clostridia bacterium, assembly GCA_937900325.1. Lineage (GTDB taxonomy): Bacteria > Bacillota > Clostridia > Christensenellales > CAG-138 > SFEL01. The sequence goes on from CALCEX010000283.1 coordinate 7,036, forward strand.
CATAAAGCGCGCTGCCCAAAAGAATGTCTGCAAGCATGCTGCCTATTGCGGCGGCGGCCACGCCCCACGGCCAGCCAAGCAAATGTGCGGATACATATACGGCGGCATCGCCCGCGTTGGCGTATGCGCCCTGCACTCCGGGTATGGGTATGGCGGCGAACATTGTGGTAACTACCACTATCGCGCACATCAGGCCCGCCCAGGTAAGTGTTTTGATCCTGTCCTGTTTCATTTTTATTCTCCTTAAACTATAAAAACTCCGCCGTATCAAAGCCGGGGTATTCCACCCTGTACAGCATAAGGCCGCGGGCCGGGGCCGTAGCCCCCGCATCCCGCCTGTTAAGGCTCTGCAAGGCTTTTTTTACGGAATCCGCGTTCCGCCTGCCCGAGCCTATCTCAAGCAGCGTCCCTACTATTATTCGCACCATATTGTACATAAAGCCGCTGCCCGCTATGTCAAAGGTAAGTATATTGCCTTCCCTGCTCCATTCCGCTCCGTATATGGTGCGGACTGTGCTTTCCAGCTCTGTTCCCGCGGACTTAAAGGCTGAAAAGTCGTGCTCGCCGAGAAGATCCGCCGCCGCCCCGTTCATCCTGCCCATATCCAGCGCGTAATGATAATGCAGCGCCGTATTTCTGTTGAACGCTCCCGCGTGGGGAGCATTGTTGACGGTATACCTGTAATGCTTTTTTATCACGTCGAACCGGGCGTGGAAGTCCTCCGCCCTGTCGCTGTATATTACCCGTATGTCCCCCGGCAGGCCAACGTTCAGCGCATAGGCGAATTTATCGGAAGGTATTCGGCTTTCGGTATCAAAGTGGGCTACCTGCGCCATGGCGTGTACGCCGCTGTCTGTCCTGCCGGAAGCGTGAAGGCTTATCTTCTCGCCCGTAAGCTTACCAAGCTCCTTCTCAAGCACCTCCTGCACCGCTACGCCGTTTGGCTGCGTCTGCCAGCCCACATAGCCCGTGCCGTCGTATTGAATTATAAGGCGTATCCTTGGCATACTCTTTCTCATTCCTTTGTGAGGGGCAGTATCTCGCCGCTGCTTATACGCTGTATAAAGCACAGCTCGACTTTGCCGTCCCGGGCGAACACTGTCACCACGTCCCTGTTTTCAAGAGTCAGCAGCAGCAGCATTATATCTCCCCTGGCGTTTATATCCGATGGAAAACCGCCTTCAACGCTTGCGGCAACCGCCTCGCTCAGATCCTGCCCCGCCAGTATATCCTGTATGGTGGTATCCGGAAAGCTGCCGGCATTGTAAAAGTCGTCGTCATCGAGGGTATAGCCATACTCCCGGAGGGTTTTTGCAATGTATGAATAAGGATGGCTTTCGCTGATGGAAGCATTGAGCAGCAAAGCGCCCGCTACCAGCAGCGCCGCTACGGAAAGAAGTATTATCCTTGTGCCCTTCGTCATGTTCATAAGCTTATGTTACCGCCTGTACAGCTACTATCATACCTATCAGCAGCGCCATGGAAAGAGCCGCGATAAGGTCCTTATCAGTATATTTGAGCACCGTCATCCGGGTCCTTCCCTCGCCGCCGTGGTAGCAGCGGCTCTCCATAGCCATTGCCAGCTCGTCCGCCCTCCTGAAGGCGGATATGAACAGCGGCACGAGTATCGTGACCATGGCCTTTGCACGGTCTATCAGGCTGCCCGCTTCAAAGTCCGCTCCCCGGGCGGTCTGTGCCTTGGTTATCTTATCCGCTTCTTCTATGAGGGTAGGTATGAACCGCAGCGCTATGGTCATCATCATGGCGAGCTCATGGGCGGGGAAGCCGAACATTGCAAAAGGGGAAAGCAGCCGCTCGAGGCCGTCCGTCAAGGCAATAGGCGTGGTGGTCAGCGTCATGAGCGACGTACCTGACACCAGCAGTATAAGCCTCAGCGATATGTATACCGCCTGACGGAGGCCGCCCGTGGTTATTTTTATTATCCACCACTCAAAAAGCGTTTCGCCCGCTGCGGTCATCAGCAGGTTTATCACAAACATGAAGATCAGGATAAACCTCAGCGGCTTCAGGGAACGCCACAGGTAGCTTACAGGCACGCCGGCTATGGCCGTTACCCCTATGACATATGCCGCAACAAGCGCAAAAAGCCACATATTCCCGACCATGAATACCGCCGCGATATAGGCTGACATCAGCAGCAGCTTTGTGCGTGGATCCAGCCGGTGTACGAAGGAATTGCCCGGGAAATACTGGCCAAGCGTTATATCCTTAAGCACTTTGCCTCCTTCCCAGCAGGTACTCTGCCATGCCGTCTATCGTATATATTTCCGGCACGTCCATTCCTCTGCTTCTGAGGAGATTGCCCAGTGCGGACGCTGCGGGCAGATCGAGGCCCATAGCTTCAAGGTCCAGCTCTCCGCCGAATATCTCCGCAGGAGCCCCTATCCTGATTATGCTGCCATCCTGCATCACGGCTACTCTGTCGCTGTAAGCTGCTATATCGTCCATAGAGTGGGACACCATTATTACGGCGCAGCCCGTTTCGCGGCGTATGCCGCTGAGCATATCCAGTATGGCCTTTCTGCCTGCGGGATCCAGTCCCGCCATGGGTTCGTCCAATATGAGATATCCCGGCTCCATTGCGATTATTCCGGCAATGGCCGCCCTGCGCTTTTCGCCGCCGGAAAGCTCAAAGGGGGATTTCTCCGCGAACCTTGCCCACTCCAGGCCCACAAGTTCCATTGAGCGCCTTACCCGGCGGTCTATCTCGTCCGGCTCCAGCTTCATATTCTTAGGGCCAAAGGCTATATCCTTCGCCACAGTTTCCTCAAATAGCTGATACTCCGGATACTGGAACACAAGGCCGACTTTCCTGCGGCCTTCTATGCGCTGTTTTTTTTCGGAAAAATCATAGCCATCCACTATAACGGTGCCCGCTTCCGGAGGCATTATGCCGCCCATGTGCTGCAAAAGCGTTGATTTGCCGCTCCCGGTATGGCCGATTATTCCGAAAAACTCGCCTTTTTCTATTTTTAATTCTATATCCTTCAGGGCGGCCTTTTCGCCTGCCGTTCCCGCAAGGTATGTATAGCAAAGTTTCTTTACTTCAATGGGCATATTGCGTCTGCAAGCTCCTCCGCTGTTATGGCGTCCGCCGGT
>CALCEX010000284.1 GCA_937900325.1 uncultured Clostridia bacterium
ACAACGGGTTCGCCGCCTTCAAGAACGGCTACGCAGGAATTGGTGGTACCAAGGTCAATACCGATAATCTTTGACATAATCTATTTCCTCCTGATTATTTTTGAGTTTATACTTTTTAATATTTATCTTACTTCGCAACCTTCACCATGCTATGGCGGATTATGCGATCTTTTACTTTATAGCCCTTCTGCAGGACCTCCAGAATGTCGCCGGACTCGGCGTCATCGCTTTCACCCTGCATCACGGCGTTGTGCAGTTCGGGATCGAACTTGCCGCTGGCGTCTATTTCCTCCAGGCCCTTCTTTGTGAGCGCGTCCATCAGCTGCTTGTAGACCAGCTTCACTCCCTCAACGTAGTTTTTATCCACATTTTCGGAATTATTCAGCGCCCTCTCGAAGTTATCTATCACCGGCAGCAGCTCTTTTATTACGCTCCGTTCGCCTTCAGCAAGGCTGTCGGCATAAACGTTAGCGTTGCGTCTGCGGAAATTATCAAAATCCGCCTGAACGCGCTGAGCAAGGCCTTTCATTTCATCCCGCTCGCCTTCAAGCTTTGTGATGTGATCCTTTACCTGTTGGAACTCATCCTGCCTGAGAGTTACGGTTTCCTCGGGTACAAGCTCCTCCTCGGTTTCGTTCTTTTCAGGCTTGGGCTCCATGGGATCCTTGTGGCCCTTTTCCCTGTTTTCATGCTTCTTATCCAATTTACCGCTGCTCCTCTTCAAACATATTTGTAAGTATGGTGCCGAGGCTCTTACCAAGCTGGCCCAGCACCGCAAGCACCCTTGCGTAATCCATTCTTGTAGGCCCTATCACCCCAAGGGAACCAAGGGGCGTCCCGTCCACCTTATACGTAGCCGTGACCAGACTGCAATCCCTCATATCCTCAGAGGGGTTTTCCGTGCCGATGGTCACCGAAAACTCGACTTTTGTCGCCTCGGTAAGCATATTCCGAAGCATATCCTTGGACTCAATAACATTCAGAAAGCTCCTCGCCTTGTCCATGTCGCTGTACTCAGGGTAATTGAGCATATTGTTGGCGCCTGACAGTTCAAGCTTTGAACCGTTCTCGGCGCTCTTGCGCACGGTATCCAAGGTATCGTTCAGGAAATCCCTCTGCTCCTTCATGGTAGCGTACAGCCCGGGTACCTCATCCCTGTTTACCATATCCAGCCGCTTGTTGCGGAGGCTCTCGGTAAGTAGTCTGGAAACGCGCTCAAGCTGTTCCGTCGTGATATCCCTGGGCACTCTGATCATGTAATCACGGGTAATACCCGCGTCGGTAACTATCACCACCAGAGCCTTCCCCTCGGCCACCGGCACAAGCTGAATGTGCTTCAGCTTTACGGCATTGATATTGGGCGAAAGCACCAGGGAAGTATACTTAGTCATGTTTGACAGCACCCATGCCGTCTGGCGCACTATTTCATCCACCTTGTTGACGGTGTTTGAATAGCAGTTATGGATAAACCTACGCTCGCTCTCGGTAAGCATCGCCCTATGCATTATGCTGTTCACATAAAGCCTGTATGCTTTTTCCGAGGGTATGCGTCCGGCTGAGGTATGGGGCTGCTCAAGGTATCCCATATCTTCAAGGTCGCTCATCACATTGCGTATGGTGGCAGAAGAAAGGGCGATATCGGATTTCTTTGAAACCGTCCGCGAGCCCACGGGAGTCGCGGTCAGTATGTAATCGTCGATTATGGCCTGCAATATACGCATCTTTCGCATATCCAGTTCCATAGCCGCTCCCTTCCTTTCTTAAACAATCGTTCATTGTTAGCACTCATCGTGTTCGAGTGCTAACTTACGAATAATATAATAGCACTGCTTTTCGATTCTTGCAAGTAGAGCAGTGCTTTACATTGTGACAAAACGGAAAAATCACGTTGATAAAATTGTTTTTTGTTGCATGAATTCCATCAACGGGCTGTTTTGCATATCGAGGCCCCTGTCAGTAAGGCGCATTGATCCCCGGTCCACAGTCAGCCAGCCCATATTTTCGAGCTTATTTACAGTTTCCCCGTATACCTGGCATATGCCGGCCCCAAAGTGCGCCCTGAAGCGTTCCAGCTCCACGCCTTCTATTTTGCGCAGCCCCAGCATTATCCATTCAAACATTTCATCCTCCCGCCCTATGCTTTCGACATTTTCCCTGGGCAGCCGACCGTGGTCTATCTTTGATATGTAATCATCCATGCTTTCGCTGTTTTTGAAGCGTATCAGCCCGCCGTCCCCGTCTCGCAGAGCGGAGCTGGAATTTAAGCCGAGGCCTATGTATTCGCCGACGTCCCAGTAATTTATATTATGCCTGCACCGGCAGCCCGGTCTTGCATAGTTGGATATTTCGTACCTCTTATAGCCAAGGCTCTCCAGCCGGGCCATGCCGGCCCTGTGCATACCGTACACAGCATCGTCATCAGGCAGCGCAGCGCGCCCCGCTTCCGCCCAGGCGTACAGCGACGTGCCTTCTTCCAATATAAGGGAA
>CALCEX010000285.1 GCA_937900325.1 uncultured Clostridia bacterium
TCAATGGTTAACGACCTACTGGATCTGGCAAGGATCGAGTCCGGCCAGGTAGTGATAAAGAAAGAAGTATTTGACATAAACGAGCTGATAGTGAGGACGATGCTCACCTTTGAAGCGAGGGTGGACGCCAAGAAACTCAACGTGGAGCTGGATATGAAGCCGGAGAAGATAGCCGTAGAAGCTGATCCCGGCCAGATAGCCCAGGTTGTGCGGAATCTCATAGATAACGCTATAAAGTTTACGCCGGACGGCGGCAGCCTGTGGCTTATCACCAGAGTAAAGAAAAAAATCGTGACTGTAACGGTAAAGGATTCAGGCAAGGGCATAAGCGCCGATAGTATACCGCATCTGTTCGAAAGGTTCTACAAGGCGGAAAAGGCCCATACTCCCGGAGAAAGCGCCGGTACCGGACTCGGCCTTGCCATAGTCAGGCGAATAATAGATCAGCACGATCAGGATATAACCGTGGAGTCGGAGTTGGAAAAAGGAACGAGCTTTACCTTTACCCTCAACGCCGCAGAACGAGGCGCCAAAGGAGCGGCGCAGAAAAAAGCTTAAATACCTGGAGGCAGCATATGGAAGAGTACAATGAAATGAATGGACAGAACAGTGAACAGAACACCGGCGGCGGTTATTATCAGCACGATACCATGCCGAAGCAAAAGAAAAACAGGCAAAACAACTGTGCGGGATATATACTTGTGGGTATACTCTGCCTGCTGGTCGGCATGGCTGTAGGCAGCTGCGCTACAACGCTTGCGATATCCGGCATAAATAAGGCGGCGGAGAGCCTGCTTCCCGGCGAGGATAAGGACGACGGGGATGACGATGACGGCGGATTCGGCTTTGAGTGGCACTTTGGCGAGACCAATCCGGAAAGCAATGAGCCGGCTAAAGAAGAGGAATATCAGGAACCGGAAAAGAAACAGTATACCGGACGCGAAATGCCGGCTCTGGACGGACAGACTCCCATCATTTCTGATACAACAAACCCCGCTCCGGATATAGTGGAGCAGACCTTTGAGAGCGTGGTAGGAGTCAATTCATACGAAAAGATAGATGACAGGGACGAGCTTGCGGGCTATGGCAGCGGCTTCGTGATCTCCAGCGAAGGCTACATAGTGACGAATGCCCATGTTATAAAAGGCGCTAGCAAGGTGACCGTCACCTTGCCGGACAGCGACCAAGAGGAGATAGACGCCGAAGTGGTAGGCTATGACTCCACCATGGATATCGCTGTGCTCTATGTCAGGAAGGACGGTTTGAAGCCACTGGCACTGGGCAGTGCCGAAAATGTACGGGTGGGCGATTTCACTATCGCAATAGGAAATCCCTCCGGCAGCGAGCTTGCTGGTACGGCCACCTTCGGCATAATCAGTGCAACATCGAGAAACGTAAACATCGACGGCCGCGAGAATGAATAT
>CALCEX010000286.1 GCA_937900325.1 uncultured Clostridia bacterium
TGGTGAGGACAAAAAGCGCACCGTCACAAATATAGTGCTCATGGGCAGCGGAGAACCGCTGGATAACTACGACGAGGTGGTGAAATTCCTGCGCCTCGTGTCCGCGCCTGAGGGAATGAACATAAGCCCGAGAAATATCTCCATATCCACCTGCGGCCTGGTGCCGCAGCTCATGCGCTTCACAAAGGAGGCGCCGCACGTTACCCTGTCAGTATCCCTTCATGCACCAAACGATGAGACGCGGGATAGGATAATGCCGATAAACCGCAAGTATAGGATGGCTGAGCTTCTAAACGCAGCCAAACACTATGCCGAGGAGACGGGCAGAAGGGTCATATTCGAATATGCGCTGATAAAAGATGTGAACTCCTCAGAGCGGGACGCGAAGGAGCTTGCCGCACGTCTCAGGGGAATAAACTGCCATGTGAACCTTATACCCCTGAACCATGTCGAGGAGCGCAATCTCACGGGCGTGACCCGCAGAGACGCGGAGCAGTTTGCCGCCTGGCTTCAGGGCTGCGGCATTTCCGCCACGGTGCGCCGGGAGATGGGCAGCGATATAGACGGCGCCTGCGGTCAGCTCAGGCGCAAGACGCTGCAAAGAGAAAGGAACGCTGCAAAGGAGAGATAAAGCATGAGATACTGTGCCTTATCCGAAAAGGGAAAGCGGGAGCATAACGAGGATAGCCTCTTTATACCCAGACACAACGAGGTGGCCCTTGCCGCCGTAGCTGACGGCATGGGAGGCCACAAGGCCGGCAGCACCGCCAGCTCGCTTGCCCTTGACGTTATGGTAAAGGATATATGCCGGGGCGGCGAAGAAAGTCCGGAAAAGCTTATCGGCCGCGCCATAGACGCTGCCAACGCCGCCGTATTCGATCTTTCAAAAAGTAGCGAAGACTGCCGGGGTATGGGCACCACGCTTGTGGTCGCTATGCCCTTCAGGACATATTACGTTGCGGCGAACGTGGGGGACAGCAGGCTGTATCACTATTCGCAGGGCGGTTTGCGGCAGATAAGCCGCGATCATTCGTATGTCGCCGAGCTCGTAGCGGCGGGTTATATCACCAGGGAGCAGGCCGCCGTACACCCCAGGCGAAACGTCATAACACGCGCAATAGGCACATCGCCCAGAGAAAGGGCGGATATCTTCAGTGGAAACTGGAGGACGGGGGATGTCCTAATGCTTTGCACAGACGGTCTTTCGGGCACGCTGAGCGATGAGGATATGTGCAGGATACTTAAAGAAGAAACCGAGCTTGACGCGGCCTGCGAAAGGCTGGTAAGGGAGGCCGCTTACGGCGGCTCCACCGATAATATCAGCGTGGCGCTGATTCTCAACGAGGAGGAGTAATGGTAGGAGC
>CALCEX010000287.1 GCA_937900325.1 uncultured Clostridia bacterium
CAAACGCCATCCAAAGCGTTGGTAAACTTTGTTCGTTGCATTAAAATAGCATATGGTGAAAAGCAATGTATGAATTTGTGATAAAAAACGGGAACATCATAGACGGAACAGGCGGCGCGGCATATAAGGCCGACGTTGCCATTGCGGATGGCAAAATAGCCAGGATAGGCCATATACCCGAAAGCGCGGCGCATACGGCGATAGAAGCGAAGGGCAAGGCCGTTACCCCCGGCTTTATAGACATACACCGCCACGGCGACATGGCGGCATTCCGGGACAATTTCGGCGATCTGGAGCTCAGTCAGGGCCTGACCACCGTAATAAACGGCAACTGCGGCATGAGCGCGGCGCCTGTGGATAAGAAAAACAGAGGCCTGCTCAGCTACCTGCGCCCAGTGATAGGGGATATACTCCCGTGCGTCAGCACAGACACGATGGAGGGGTATTTCAGCTCCCTCGGCAGTATATCGCTGCCCTTGAACTGCGGAATGCTGGTGGGATGCGGCGCGGTGTGGTCCTCTGTGCTCGCCGGGGAGCACCCGACTGAAGATGAAACGAGGAAATTCAGAAAAATACTTGAATGGGAACTTGCGTCCGGAGCAATGGGCGTATCATTGGGCCTTGGCTACGCGCCGGAGTGCTTCCTCACCACCGATGAGCTTATCAGCGGCCTTGAGCCGCTGCGCAATACCGATATACCCATAACCTTCCATATGCGGCAGGAGGGGGACGGCGTGTGCGACGCAATACGCGAGGTGATAGAGATAGGCGAGGCGCTTCATGCCCATGTGCATGTGAGCCACCTGAAGGCAATGGGCAGGCGCAACTGGAACAGCAGGATACCGGAAGGACTTGAGCTTATACGTTCTGCCCGTGAGCGCGGACTGAACATCGCCTGCGACGTTTATCCATACACCGCCGGCTCAACACAGCTTATGCACATACTGCCCCCTGAGTTTATTGAAGGCGGCACGGCGGCAACGGTTGAGCGGCTGATGGTAAAAGCAAACCGGGATCGGCTCCGGTACCGCATTGAAAGGGGCGGAGAGGGCTTTGATAATATCGCCGGCATGGTGGGCTGGGAAAACATAATCATGTCTACCCTGAATACGCCCGCAAACAAGCGCTTCGAAGGCATGACGGTGCAGGATATAGCGAAGGCCAGGGGAACCGACCCCGTAGACTGCGTATGCGATATGCTCATAGAGGAAAACTGCGCCATAACCATGATAGACTTCATTACCTGCGAGGAGGATAT
>CALCEX010000288.1 GCA_937900325.1 uncultured Clostridia bacterium
GGGCATCGGCTATCATGCTCTCGCTGTCTCCAAGAGGCGCGGAATCCGAATATTCCTTTACTATCCTGTCCACCTTCTGCCGCACGTCATCAGGCAGGGCAAGCTCTTTTCTTGTCTCGTCATCGCCCTCCATGAGCTTCATTTCCGCCCAATGGAGAGGCAAACCGGCCCGCTCTGCGTATTTGCCCACAAGGTCGCCTATCTGGTGGTGCAGGGCATGGGTATAGCCGTTGTATATGTCGTCCGGCTCTATATTGAAGCCTTCGTGAAACTCGGCGTGCGCGGCGTTGATCACGCTCTGAATGCCGTTTATAAGCTCCTCCACGCCCTGGCCGCTGCGGGCGGATATGGGCACAACAGACACGCCAAGCTCCAGCGAAAGCTTGCGCACGTCTATCTTATCGCCCCTTCTTTTCACCTCGTCCATCATATTCAGCGCGATTATCATAGGCCGCTCCAGTTCCATGAGCTGAACCGTAAGATAGAGATTGCGCTCCAGATTTGTCGCATCGACTATGTTGATTATGGCGTCAGGCTTTTCTACCGTGATGTACTTCCGCGCCACTATCTCCTCCATTGAATATGGAGAAAGGGAATATATGCCCGGCAGATCCACCAGCGTCATATCGTGGCCATAGGTATAGAGGCCCGTCTCCTTTACCTTGCCTTCCTTCTTCTCGACCGTTACGCCGGGCCAGTTGCCAACGTATTCCCGGCTTCCCGTCATGGCGTTGAAAAGCGTGGTCTTACCGCTGTTCGGGTTACCCACAAGGGCTAAGCGCACCTTCTCCTTGCCGCCATTTTTCCCCTGCGCTCCGTTTTTTTCGCAGATAGGGCATACTCCGGCCTCGCGGCAGTCTGCGCAGCTTCCGGGCTTGCACCCGCCCTTTAGCATTATTTCGGTTATCATTGCCGCGCGGCGGTGATAGGGCGCATCCTCATCCGCATTGTGGGTGAGGCTGTCCTTCGCCTTCAGCTCCAGGTCTCTGGCAGATAGCACGGCCTTCTCCCTGAGTTCTTTCGCCTCGCCGTCGGTAAGCAGCTCTATGCGCCGCGCATCCTCAC
>CALCEX010000289.1 GCA_937900325.1 uncultured Clostridia bacterium
CCGTGGGCGCGGAGGCGATCTCATCCACTATATCCATTCCCTCAACTACCCTGCCGAACGCCGCGTATTGGCCGTCAAGATGGGGCGCGTCCTGATGCATTATGAAAAATTGGGAGCCCGCGCTGTCCGGCCGCATGGAGCGCGCCATGGATATGACTCCCCTCTTGTGCTTCAGGGGGTTATTGAAGCCGTTAGATGCGAATTCGCCCTTTATGCTGTAACCCGGGCCGCCCATGCCGGTGCCGTCGGGGCAGCCCCCCTGTATCATAAAGCCGGGTATGACCCTGTGGAATATCAGGCCGTTATAGAAGCCCCTGTCCGCAAGGCTTACGAAGTTTTTTACCGTGTTGGGCGCGGCCTGCCTGTCCATCTCCAGCTTTATCTTTCCTCCGCCTTCCATTTCGATTATTACCATGCCTTATCATTCTCCTTTTTGCTTTTTTGTATTATATCACAGGCTTAAAGCCTCATCAATGCAGCATCGTCATGGCCAGCGCGCCGTAAAGGTTGAACATCATCCCCGCAGCCATGATAAACGCCGAGCTCCCTCCCGGTTCATCCTTCTTCAGCAGCAGGTACATAAGGGCCATTGGCAGCATATCCACCGTATACCTTGCGCCGAACTGCCAGCCGCCCAGGGTCTTATGGGCACAGAGCAGCATTAGCTCTGCGATCATGGCTATCACTATGCACAGCCGCGCCGCGTCGAGCTTTTTCCCGCATACGTCCTTTGCCGCCGCAGCGAACCATATGAGGAACATCGGATTGGCGATATAGAACATAAACCCATTGAACAGGGGATATTCAAGCGTCAGGTCGGCCTTCAGCGTCACCGGGCGAAGCAGCAGATTATAGAGATTTGGAAGTATATAGCTCAGGCTGAACTGCCCCTTTTCGCTCTCCATGAATTCGGGCAGATAGTTATGGCCGAATTCCAGCACGTCGCCGAAGCGGACATAATTATACAGCATATAGCATACGGCTATCAGCGCGGGGATAATTAGCGGCCGTATCTGGCCCCGTATTCTTTCCGCCCTCGACCTGCCTTTATCGATCATGTAAAAATACGCCATAAGAGGCAGGAACATACAGGCCGAAAACGGCCTGCACCCAACCGCAAGGGCGGCCATTGCATACGCCGCTGCCCGCCTTTTTTGCTGTGTGAAATAAACGCAGGCTGTCAGCAGCAGCATATTCAGCCCCTGGGCAAGAAACCATACCCCGCCGGAGGTGCTCATCCAGAGCATATTGCTCCCCCATACGTAGGCTATGGCAAAGAACACGGCCCCGCCCTGCTTCATGCCCGCCTTTTTTAATATCTTACAGGCGATCATCGCGGTAGATATGCCGTAAAGGGCAGATACCAGATTGCTCGGCGTTTGCTCGCCGAAAAGCAGCACGAGCGGCAGCATCACAACGGTGGGCAGAGGCGGGAAGGAAAGATAGTATCTGCCATTGTACACCGCAAGCTCCAGCCATTCGTAATTCCTCCCCATATCCAGCCTTCCGGAAAGCCAGGACATGGCCTGAAGGGAATAGCTGTCCCAGTAGTTATGGGAAAGCAGCGTGCCGCCAAAAAGCGCATGTATAAAAATGTAGCCCAGCAGCATCAGGGCCGGTATACAGAGCATACCGGCGTCAATGCTTCCGAGCTTTTTAAACAAACCTTTCATAGACACATGATACTCTCAAAGCCCTGAATTATCAAGTCCTGCGTCCTCCCCGTCCGCAGCACAGGCCCTCCGTCATCACTGCGAGAAACTCTGTTATTGTGGGGATGCAGCATACGTCATATGCGTCAAACAGCTCCCTGAGCTTATCGTTGCCCGTTTCCCATGTGCGCTGTATGGCAAAGCGTATGCATCGCTCCATGGCCGCCCGTTTTATACCGAATTTTTCCTCCACCAGCCGGTACGTCTCCCCGGCCGGACCGTACAGCCTCTCCGGCTCCCTCCCCGTCTTTTCCAATATGCACAGCACATAGGCATAGCCCTTGTATTTTGGGTGCATACCCACTGCCCTCAGCATATTTGCCGCGCTTCGCTTCTCATACATATTCTTCTTCCCCCCGATGATCTATATGGTTTGAAATGACAGCCGGTAAAAATGAAAGACCTGCTTCAATTTGATTTTGTACCCTTACTGTACACTGCTATGGGGCTTCGGTCAATGTATTCGACAAAAGACAAGGTTTTTTTATATAAATTGATATTCATCTACTACATACTATCCATGCCGATTTCTCATGTCAGCCATTAAAAAGTAGGTTGAGCGTATCCTTCCGTTCGCCTTGCAATAATCCGTTCACGGCGTTATAATTGACACAACAAAAACAAATAAATGTTTTTTCGATATCAGCCCGTTGCCATTGATTATTTTTCATTTCACGTTATTATCTCAGATGGGCAAGCTGCAATTTTATCGTTTTTTCGGATTATTGCGGTATAACAGCTTAAGCAATAACTTTATTATGCTTTTTAGCGGTGTTATTTTTTTAGTTGAACCGCCGCTTTGAAATTGAAATCATTATTATTTTTTTGAAGGAAGGTAAATCTATGGAACAGAAACAACAGTGGAACAGCCGCTTCGGTTATCTGATGGTAGCCGCCGGCGCGTCCATCGGTCTCGGCAACATCTGGAAATTCCCTTACCTTGCCTATCGCGGAGGCGGAGGCGTATTTCTGGTAGTGTATCTTCTTGTGGTGCTTGCCCTGGCCAAACCCATGGTGGAGATGGAAACTGCCATAGGCCGCCACTGCGGCCTTGATACCGTCACGGCTTTCGAATGCATCAATCCCAGGTGGGGTTTCGTGGGCTGGATAGGCAATCTCTGCACGATAATGATAAACTTCTACTATGTAGTAGTGGGCGGATGGGTGCTTCGCTATCTTTTCCAGTTCATATTCGTAGGCGACTTCGGCGGGGATCCCAGCGCTTTCTTTAAGGGGTTCACCTCGGATCCCGTTCAGCCCATAATCTGGTCAATGATACTTCTTGTATTTATATCCGTCATGCTTCTCTTCGGCATAACCGATAAGGTCGAAAGGCTCTCCAAGGTCATAATGCCTGCGCTCGTCATCCTGCTCATCTTCTGCGGCATATACGCCTGCACCATAACCGACGGCGCGGCGGAGGGGCTCAAGTATTATCTGCTGCCCGATTTCAGCAAGTTTACCGTCAAGGTATTCGCAGACGCCGTAACGCAGGTGCTGTTCTCGGTAGGCATAGGCTGGAGCCTGTTCATCACCCTTGGCGCAAACATACCTAAAAAGAACAACCTTAAAAGCGACGCCCTGTTCGTAAGCTTTGCCGATACCTTTGCGGCCGTACTTGCGGGCTTCGTCATCATTCCCTCCGCCTTCGGCGCGGGCATAGACGTTCAGAAGGGCCCGGCTCTCATATTCGAGGTCATGTCCGGCATATTCCTCAACCTGCCCGGCGGACGCATAATAGGCAGTTTCTTCTTCCTTGCGCTGATATTCGCAGTCATCTCTTCCCTGTTCAGCTTCTTCGAAACAAATATCCGCACTGCCGAAGTAAAGCTGAAAATGGGGCGCAAAAATGCCACATTGATAATCGCCGCCATAATCGGCGTCGCCAACATCTTCGTGTCCCTCGGCTTCGGT
>CALCEX010000290.1 GCA_937900325.1 uncultured Clostridia bacterium
ATCCGCACCGGCGGTACGCATATTGACAGGGCCATAATGGAGTATATGGCGAGGGAGTATAAGCTAAGCATAGGCGAACGCACTGCGGAGCAGATAAAACTTACGCTGGGCAGCGCCCTCATGGGGGGTGACGAGCATATGGAGGTACGGGGAAGAAACATGGATACCGGGCTGCCGAAAAGCGTGATAGTAGGCCAGGGCGAGATAAGCTACGCCATAATAAAGCCGGTACGCCGCATAGTGGGCGCAATAAAGGATACGCTGGCGGAGACGCCGCCGGAGCTTGCGGGGGATATATATACAAACGGCATAATGCTGACCGGCGGCGGAGCCCTGCTGGACGGTCTTGCAGAGTATGTGAGCCGCGAGACTCATATGGAAGTCCGCATAGCCGACGGCGCGGAAAACTGCGTAGTGCTTGGCGCGCTGAGGGCGCTGGATATAAAGGACAGAATAGACTGCATACAGGACGGTGAGCTGACCGCATAAGAGCTGTAATATGGCAAAATCTGGCCTGGTTTTTAAACAAATGTAACGATTTGCCGCCATGCCTTGCGCATGGCGGTACTTGCAATTATAATAATTATCGGAGTTTTATAACAGATGTGCGCGTATGACGGTCGCGGAAAGGGCTTCCGTGGCGTGACGATAAGGAGCGGGTAATGCACGATTTTTTTCGCAGCAGGGGTTTTTTGATAATATTGATAATAATAGCTGTGCTATCCATATTCATAGCGGCGACATACCGGGACAGGGCAAAGGTATCATTTATCGAGGATACGGTAAACTCTGTGGTCAAGCCGGTACAGAGCTTTTCCGTGAAGGCGTCGAACTCCATAGTACACTTTTTTGAGAGGGTTTTCAGCTCTACGGATCTTGATAAGGAAAACGAGCAGCTCCGTGTAAAGCTGGCCCAGTACGAGATAATAGAAAGCGAGCTGGAGATGCTGCGGGAAGAAAATTCGCGTCTCAAGGAGCTTCTGAACTACACGGATATTACAGATAACTACAAATATATAACCTCTACCGTAATAGGAAAAAGTCAGGGCATATGGTTCAGCGAATTTACGGTAAATGCCGGACGTAATGACGGCGTCGAGGAAAATATGGCGGTCGTGAACTCACAGGGGCTCGTTGGCCGCGTAAACAGCGTCAGCGCAAATACCT
>CALCEX010000291.1 GCA_937900325.1 uncultured Clostridia bacterium
TGCCGAAACCCGCATAAACTCCATTGCCACGGAAGCCATGAATCAGGCCATAACCGAAAGCCTCAACAGCGGCTCGGACTATGACCACCTGATAACCTCATATGACAACGGGGAAGAAGTCTATATGCTCCAGGCCGACGCACGGCGCATGAACCTGCTTGCCTCCGAGTGCTGTGCGGCAGCGCAAAAGCGCATATCGCAAATTGGGGAGCAGGGTGTGTCTCTGCCTCTCGGTACCGTATCCGGGATAACCTACCTCACCGGGCGCGGACCACGGATAAAGGTCACGTTCACCCCGGCAGGCAGCGTATACAGCGAGTTCTGCTCGACTCTTTCCTCATCGGGCATAAACCAGTCCCTGTATAGGGTAAACCTGAAGCTCACGGCAAGCATACGCCTTATAATGCCCGGCATATCCCGCAGCATAAAGGTAAGTTCCGAAGCCGCCATAGCCGAAAGCATAATCGTCGGCGAGGTCCCGCAGGTATACACCAACGTAGAGAGCACAGACGATATGCTAAACCTTGTGCCCACGGAACCGCTGGATTGATTTTACATTTATACATATGGCGTGCGGAACCTGCCCATGGTATAATTGTTCTATGAAAAAGCTGATTGTTTTTTTGCTTACACTATGCATGCTGTTTGCGGCGGCGGCAGCACATGCGGCGTCGCCTTCGCCAACGTTGGACGTTGCGCCCTCGCCCACGCCCTCTCCAAATCCGGTGGTAACGCCTTACGCCGGCAGTATACCAGCGTTTTCCGGCCTTATCGGCATGAACTATTCCGGAGACGACGTAGTGCGTGTGCAGATACGCCTGCGGGATCTCTGCTACTTCAATTTCAAGCCCACCGGAATTTACCAAAGCATGACCGCCAATGCTGCAAAGGCCTTCCAGCTCAAGCATACCACCGACGACGGCGTACCCATGATATCCGACGGCACCATAGGCGACCAGACCATGACCATACTCTTCCGCCACGGCGTGAGCAGAGCAGATATAACGGCCCATATACCCATAGGCACCAGCCAGGTAAAGGATGGGGCCATAAAAGGCGAAGCCATGGCATGGAGCGATGTAAAGGCGTCACTGTCTGTGGGCAGCTCCTATCTCGTTACCGATTACAATACCGGCTCCACCTTCTACCTCCAATACGCAGGCGGTGAAAACCACGCCGAGATGGAGGGCAGCGACTCTCAAAGCTCCGCCGCCGTGCGGGAAGTGTTCGGCGGTGAGTTCAACTTTTCAAAAAGGGCCGTAACTGTCGCCATAAACGGCAGGCAGATAGCCGCATCGCTTCAGGGCTGGCCCCACGGCAGCGATACCGTCCCTTCCAACGACATGAATGGGCATATCTGCCTTTACTTTGACGGCAGTCTTTCCCATGTAGGCTCGCTGCCGGACGCCGAGCATCAGGAACTCGTATACAAGGCATCCGGTCAAAGCTGACTTACGAACGCGCAAAAGCCGGGAATATCTCCCGGCTTTTTTATTTTTCAGCTACTCTTTTAATCCCGCTCTGGCGTCAAGCTCTTTATTGAGGATATCAGCCGCCCTGTCTACCGCCTCTATTTCCTCCGGCGTCAGCTGTTTTAGAACGTTTCTTGCTATCGCCCTTACATTTTCTTCCAGCATCTCGCTGTAACCGTAGAACTTTTCGGAGAGCTCAAGGTTATATTCCCTGCCGTCCTGCTGCGATGGCTGCCGTATTATATATCCTTTTTTCATGAGAGAATTGACTTTGTACGTTGCATTTGACTGGGATATTCCTATAAACCTGGCAAATTGACCTATTGTCGGCCTTCCCAGAGCGTATATTATCTCAAGCGAAAAAACCTCCATGGCGCTGAGACTTCCGTCTCTTTCCCTTACCCGGGTAAATATCTTGCGATAGAACTCCAACCTCAGCTTTTGAAAGGTCTTCAGCATTTTTTCAAGCATCATTCAGATCGCGGCCTCATCTCCGGGCAAACCGCCCTGTTATCATTTATCTTACCATCAGTTGATAAGCTTATCACATTAGGACTTTATCATTTTTTCCCATTCCTGTCAACGCGGCCTTTTTCTCTCTTTTCCTTATATTTCATATATGTAGCCATACCGCCGCGCATATGCCGCTCGTCCTTGTTTTTTTGCAGCACCCGGCGCACCTGTTCCGCCGCATTTGGGTCGATATATCTGAGGCGCTCGCTCATGTCCTTGTGAACTGTGGACTTGCTTATACCGAACTTCTTAGCTGCCTGACGAACCGTAGCCCCGCTCTCGACTATATAATCCGCAACTTCCAACACCCTGTCCTCTATATATTCGTACATTCGGCCTTACCCCCAATATGCTTTGGTAAAGCTTATGAGCGGCATACGCCATGTATGCGGGACAGGGCCTCAATTATTTTCAGGCTATGGAGGGCCTCTCAGCCGTCCTTTTTTCAGCAGATCAAAAAAGGCCTCGCGGCCTTTTTTGATCTTACTGCATTTACTGCATTAGTTCTTTTTTTCCTTTATTGCCGCCTGTGATGCAAGCGATGCATAGCGCCAACT
>CALCEX010000292.1 GCA_937900325.1 uncultured Clostridia bacterium
TTCCTTGCGGCGGACATGCTCACCCTCGTAGCGTACGCCCTTGCCCTTATAAGGCTCAGGCTCGCGGGTTGCGCGGATATCCGCAGCTATCTGACCGACCTGCTGCTTGCTTATGCCGTTTACGACTACCTTGTTGGGGGTGGGAACGTCAAAGGTGATGCCTTTGGGCTCCTCGAACTCAACGGGGTGAGAATAGCCCAGGTTGAGGACCAGCTTGTTGCCCTGCTTCTGGGCACGATAGCCGACGCCAACTATCTCAAGAGCCTTGGAATAGCCGTGGGTAACGCCTACGACCATGTTGTTGATAAGGGAACGGGACAGGCCGTGAAGGGCTCTGTTCTCCTTCAGGTCGTCAGGGCGGGTAACGTGCAGAACGCCGTTATCCATGGAAACATGCATCTTAGGGGAGATCTTCTCGGAAAGTTCGCCCTTGGGGCCCTTGACGACAACGGTGTTATCGTCGCCAACCGTGATTGTCACTCCGCCAGGAATGTTGATCGGAAGTTTTCCGATTCGTGACATTTGTTACACCTCCAGATTATTTTTAATAATATCATATCCTTCCGCAAGGTTGGTTGCGGAAGGGTATCGGTTTGGTAATTACCAGATATAGCAGAGGACTTCGCCGCCTACGCCCTGCTTGCGGGCTTCGCGGTCGGTCATCACGCCGTGGCTGGTGGAAAGGATAGCGATGCCCATTCCATTGAGGACCTTGGGTACATTGTCCTTGCGGGCATATACGCGCAGGCCGGGCTTGGATATCCTCTTGAGACCGGTGATGACGCGCTGACGGTTGGGGCCGTACTTCAGCGCGATGTTCATGGTCTTCTTGGGGCCCTCTTCCTTTATTTCATAGCCCTTGATGTAGCCTTCATCAAGCAGTATCTCGGCGATAGCCTTCTTGATGGTGGAAGCGGGAACGCTTACCTCGTCGTGCTTGGCGGTGTAGGCGTTGCGGATACGGGTCAGCATATCAGCGATGGGATCAGTTATAACCATTCTAATTTCCTCCTTTTCGCCGAGTTACCAGCTTGCCTTGCGGACGCCGGGGATTTCTCCCTTATAGGCCATCTCGCGGAAGCAGATGCGGCAGATGCCATACTTGCGGAGCACGGAGTGGGGACGGCCGCAGATACGGCAGCGGGTATAGGCCCTGGTAGAGAACTTGGGTTCACGGGCCTGCTTGATTTTCATGCTTGTCTTTGCCACTGTGTTGTCCTCCTAAAATTAAGCCTGCATGAAGGGCATGCCCAGGAACTGCAGCAGAGCCCTTGCTTCTTCATCGGTCTTTGCGGTGGTTACGAATACGATATCCATACCGCGGATCTTATCTACGTCATCATAACTGATTTCAGGGAAGATAAGCTGCTCTTTTACGCCCATCGCATAGTTGCCGCGGCCGTCAAAGCTGGTATCCGGAATGCCGCGGAAGTCGCGCACGCGGGGAAGTACGATGTTCATGAGCTTATCAGCGAAGTAATACATACGGTCGCCGCGGAGAGTTACCTTAGCGCCGACGTTCTGGCCTTCACGCACCTTGAAGTTTGCAACGGACTTCTTGGCCTTGGTTATGATAGGCTTCTGACCGGCGATGAGGGCCATCTCTTCGAGAGCGGACTCGATGCCCTTCGGGTTATCCTTATCGGAACCCAAACCCATGTTGAGGACGATCTTTTCCAGCTTGGGGATCTGCATAACGTTGGTATAGCCGAACTTCTCCTTGAGCTGGGGAACTACTTCCTCGTTGTACTTTACGCGGAGGCGGGCAGCCTCGGTAAAGGGGCGGGCTTCCTCAACGACCTTTTTCTTCTTGGCGGGTGCCTGAGCGGCGGATTCTTTCTTTGCCCTTCTCTTTTCCTCCTGCCTTAGTCAATGTTTTTGCCGCACTTCTTGCAGACGCGAACCTTCTTGTCACCTTCGTAAGCGTGGCCTACGCGGGTAGCCTTACCGCACTTGGGGCAGACCAGCATTACATTGGACTCGTGGATGCTGCCCTCCTTGGAGATGCGGCCGCCCTCTTCGCCCTGCTTGCGGGGCTTTACGTGGGCAGTTATCATATTTACGTTCTGTACGATCACGCGCTGGTCTTCAGGCATGGCGGCCAGTATCTTGCCCTGCTTGCCCTTGTCCTTACCGGAGATGACCACTACGGTGTCGCCCTTCTTGACGTTAAGCTTATTCATTCTTCAGTCCTCCACGATTAGAGTACTTCGGGTGCGAGGGATACTATCTTCATATAGTTCTTCTCGCGCAGTTCCCTGGCAACGGGCCCGAAGATACGGGTGCCCTTGGGGTCCTTATCGTCCTTGATGATAACTGCTGCGTTATCGTCAAAGCGAATGTGGGTGCCGTCTGCACGGTGTACACCGGATACGGTGCGCACTACGACTGCCTTGACGACGTCCTTCTTCTTTACGGCG
Source organism: uncultured Clostridia bacterium (assembly GCA_937900325.1). Taxonomy (GTDB): domain Bacteria; phylum Bacillota; class Clostridia; order Christensenellales; family CAG-138; genus SFEL01. Next base: position 2,421 of record CALCEX010000292.1, read on the forward strand.
CCGCCGGGGGTAGCGGACTTGACGGAGGCCACGATCACATCGCCTATGTTGGCGTTCTTGACCTTGGAGCCACCCAGAACGCGGATGCACATTATTTCCTTTGCACCGCTGTTGTCTGCGACTTTAAGTCTGGTTTGAGGCTGTATCATTGTCTGCTCCTTTCCGGCTTACTTGGCCTTTTCTATGATCTCGACTACGCGCCAGCGCTTATCCTTGCTGATGGGGCGGGTCTCCATGATTTTTACGGTGTCACCTACGCCGCAGGCGTTCTCCTCGTCATGAGCCTTGAACTTGCGGGTGCGGTTTACCATCTTGCCATACAGGGGATGGCGAACCTTGGTCTTTATGGCCACGGTAACGGTCTTATCCATCTTATCGCTGGTCACGATGCCGGTGCGGGTCTTGCGATAACCTCTGATGATTTCCACGATGATATCCTCCTTTCACCCTTACTCGGCTGCCTTGAGCTGACGCTCGCAGAGGAGAGTCTTTATCCTGGCAACGTCCTTCTTGCACTCGCGGACCCTCTGGGGGTTGGTCAGCGAGCCGGTAGCCATCTGGAAGCGGAGGTTGAACAGCTCTTCCTTGAGGGCCTTTTCCTTGGCGGTGAGCTCTTCGGTGGAAAGTTTTCTGAGTTCGTTAGCCTTCATTGCTCTCGCCTCCTGTTACTTCTTTCTTTGCTATCTTGCACTTTATGGGGAGCTTGTGCATTGCAAGGCGAAGGGCCTCATGGGCTATATCCTCGCTTACGCCGGCTATTTCGAACATTACGCGGCCGGGCTTTACAACTGCTACCCAATATTCGGGAGCGCCCTTACCGGAGCCCATACGGGTCTCGGCAGGCTTCTTGGTTACCGGCTTGTCGGGGAAAATCTTTATCCAGACCTGACCGCCGCGCTTGATGTAACGGGTCATAGCCACACGGGCTGCCTCTATCTGGTTGCTGGTGATCCATGCGGGCTCCATTGCAACGAGGCCATACTCGCCGTAAGTGATCACGTTGCCGCAATGGGCAGCGCCCTTCATGCGGCCGCGGTGTACTCTCCTGCGCTTTACTCTCTTAGGCATCAACATAGTAATCTGCCTCCTTACGCTTTCTTCTGCTTGTTGAGCACTTCGCCCTTATAGATCCAAACCTTTACGCCGATACGGCCGTAGGTGGTGTGCGCCTCGGCAAAACCGTATTCGATGTCGGCACGCATGGTCTGAAGGGGAATGGAACCATCATGGTAGCCTTCGCTGCGGGCTATCTCGGCGCCGCCAAGGCGGCCTGCGCACAGCAGCTTGATACCCTTTGCGTTTGCCTTCATGGCGCGCTGCATAGCCTGCTTCATCGCGCGGCGGAAGCTTATGCGCTTCTCCAGCTGCTGGGCGATGTTCTCGGCAACGAGCTGAGCGTTAGCGTCAGGGTTGCGAACTTCCATGATGTTTACGTTTACGGGCTTGCCTATCAGGGCGGATACATCTGCCTTGATGGCGTCCACGCCTACGCCGCCCTTGCCGATGAGCATGCCGGGACGGGCGGTATAAATGCTGACAGTGACCTTGTTTGCCGCGCGCTCTATGTCGATCTTGGCAACGCCAGCAGCATAATGAACCTTCTTAAGGTGGTCCCTGATCTTCTTATCCTCGACGAGGTAATCGGAGAAATCCTTCTTGGACGCATACCAGCGGGTATTCCAGTCCTTGATTACGCCAACGCGGAAGCCGTTCGGATTAACTTTCTGTCCCATGATTTACCTCCTACTTCATCTGGTCCAGGATTATGGTGATGTGGCTGGTGCGCTTGCGGATGCGAGTCGCCCTGCCCTGTGCCCTGGGCCTGAAGCGCTTCAGGGTAGGACCCTGATTTGCGAATACTTCCGCCACATAAAGGTTGTCGGCGGAGAGGCCGAGGTTGTTCTCCGCATTTGCTATTGCGGAGTTCAGGAGCTTCAGCACGGGCTCGGATGCAGCCTTGGGGGTGTACATCAGAATGCCCTTTGCTTCGTTTACGCTCTTACCGCGGATCAGGTCGATAACGGCCTTGACCTTGCGGGAGGAGATTCTTACATAGCGGGCTATTGCATGGGGACGCTTGTCGGCGTTTGCCTTGCGGGCCGCGCTCTTTTCTCTTGACCTGGTTGCCATTCTACGCTTCCTCCTTATTATTTTCCGCCGGTGGACTTCTCGGAGCCCCTGTGGCCGCGGAAGGTGCGGGTGGGTGCGAACTCACCCAGCTTGTGACCGACCATTTCTTCGGTTACATATACGGGAACGTGCTTCCTGCCATCATGGACGGCGATAGTGTGACCTACGAAGTCCGGGAAGATGGTAGATGCGCGGGACCATGTCTTGACGACGGATTTCTTGCCGCTTTCGTTCATAGCCTGTACACGGTTGAACAGACGCTCTTCAACGTAAGGGCCTTTCTTTATTGACCTGCTCATACTTATCTCCTTTCGCTACTATTTGCCGTTTCTGCGGCGTACGATGAACTTATCGTTTACGTTCTTGGTCTTGCGGGTCTTATAACCAAGAGCGGGCTTGCCCCAAGGGGTCACAGGGCCGGGACGGCCCACAGGGGACTTGCCTTCGCCACCGCCATGGGGATGGTCGC
>CALCEX010000293.1 GCA_937900325.1 uncultured Clostridia bacterium
AACGAGGATTATCTTGCCACCCACTATGGCGTCGATGCTTCCACAGTCAACATTATCCGCCGGAACGAAACCCCTCTTGCGGGCGACAGGACAGACTTCAAGCGGGTACGCAATTATGCCCTTACGGGAGACATATCCAGCGATGCAAAATACGAAGAGCTGTGCCAGTGGGTAGATGTGGATTACTTTATAGATTACCTCATCGCCCAGACTTATTTTGCCAACGGCGATATGTTCAATCAAAAATACTGGCGTACTACCGACTATAAGATAAAATGGCGGCCGGTATACTACGACCTGGATCTGGCGCTCAGCTCCTCCAGCCCCACGCGGAACGTGCTGCCGAGCTACTTCAAAGCGGAAGGCGTGCCCTCCCAGGACGGCTCGCTCACTAATATGGACATATATGTGGGACTTCGCAAAAATCGGTCATGGTGCGAAAAATTCGGCGAAAGGTATGTATACGTGGTGTATAATCACTTCACGCCCGAACGGGTAACGGCAATACTTGACGACATGGTAAAGACCATGGAGCCCGAAATGGCGCGGCACATAAAGCGCTGGGGCACTCCCTCAAGTATATCTGCGTGGAAAAACAGCATATCAGACCTGCGCAGCTGCCTGCAAAAGCGTACCGACTATGCCCTGTCTTCCTTACAGAAGGAATTCGGTTTTTCCAGCGCCCAGATGGAGCAATGGAAGGCAAATGCTAAAGCCGCGGGCGATGCGGCGGCAGCCGATCAGCAATAAAAAACAGTGGGCCGTTTATCCAACGGCCCACTGTTTTTTATTAAGCTTTACAGCTCCTTGTCCTCTACATAGAGGTTATATATTTTGTTTGCATCCATCGGGGCAGCCTTTGCTGCAGGGGCTGCGCTCCTGCCCTCCTCAGCCTCTTTACGAGCCTCGAAGAACTTGGAGGCTACCTTCGGGAACAGCGCGTAGCTCAGTACGTCCTCTTCCTTCTCATAGTAGCCGAGCGCCTTTACCTCCTTCTCATAGTTCTCAAGCTCCGGTGCAATCAGATCGGCCGGGCGGCAGGTGATGACTTTCTTATCGCCTATGGCCTTGCGGCGAACCTCTTCGTTTACTTCGCCTGGCAGCGCGCCGTATTCGCCGGCGAGCAGCGCCTTGGAATTCTGCGGGAAGGTCTTATAGCGGCCCATCAATACATTGAACACGGCCTGTGTACCGACTATCTGGCTGGTAGGAGTTACAAGGGGAGGATAGCCGAAGTCCTTGCGGACGATTGGGATCTCTTCAAGGACGTCATAGTACTTGTCTTCCCTGCCCGCTTCCTTCAGCTGGCTGATAAGGTTGGAAAGCATTCCGCCGGGAACCTGATAGACCAGGGTATTGGTGTCCACGCGGAGGACCTTCGGGTCAAGTATGCCTTCCTTCATCATCCTTTCTGCTACGCCGCGGAAGTGCTTTGCAGCTTCGGCCAGTTTGCTGAGATCCAACCCGGTATCATGCTCGGTTCCCTTGAGGGTAGCTACAAGGGACTCTGTGGCGGGCTGGGAGGTACCGTTCGCAAAGGGAGACAGCGCACAGTCCACTATATCCACGCCTGCCTGCATGGCCATGAGATAAGTCATGTCGCCTGTACCGGTAGTGTTGTGGGTATGCAGATGTATAGGCACGTCTATCTCGGACTTGAGCCGCTTTATGAGAGAATACGCCTCATAGGGCAGCAGCAGGTTTGCCATGTCCTTTATGCAGATATTGTCCGCGCCCATCTGAACCAGCTCTTTTGCCAGCTTTACAAAGTAATCCTCGCTGTGTACGGGGCTTATTGTATAGCTTATGGCAGGCTCGCATATTCCGCCGTACTTCTTGGTGTACTTGATCGCAGCCTCCAGATTGCGCACATCGTTAAGCGCATCGAATATGCGAATGACGTCAATGCCGTTCTCTATCGCCTTGCGGCAGAACTGCTCTACCACATCGTCCGCATAGTGCTTATAGCCAAGTATGTTCTGGCCGCGGAAAAGCATCTGCAGCTTGGTGTTGGGCAGGGCCTTCCTCAGCTTGCGGAGACGGTCCCACGGATCCTCGTTGAGGAAGCGCAGGCAGGCGTCAAATGTAGCGCCGCCCCAGCACTCCAGAGAATAATAGCCAATGCTGTCCAGTATTTCGCAGGCGGGGAGCATATCCTCAGTGCGCATACGGGTAGCGGCCTGAGACTGGTGCGCGTCCCGCAGTATGGTATCTGTTATCATCAGTTTTTTAGCCATGGTGCAATACCTCCATTACATGAACAGGGCAAGGAACACACCGGCAGCGATAGCGGAGCCGATTACGCCGGCTACGTTTGGGCCCATAGCGTGCATGAGCAGGAAGTTGCCGGGTTTTTCTTTCTGACCGACTACCTGAGATACGCGGGCAGCCATGGGAACGGCGGAAACGCCAGCGGAACCTATCAGGGGGTTGATCGGATCCTTGCTGAACTTGTTCATTATCTTTGCAACGATCACGCCGCCAGCGGTGCCGAAAGCGAAAGCGAAAACGCCCATCAACAGTATGCCGAGTGTCTTGCCGGTGAGGAATGTCTCAGCGGTAGCGGTAGCGCCTACTGAGATGCCGAGGAATATGGTAACGATGTTCATCAGTTCGTTCTGGGCGGTCTTGGAGAGGCGGTCGGTAACGCCGCTCTCGCGGAACAGGTTACCCAGCATGAGCAGGCCGATCAGAGGCGCTGCGGAAGGCAGCATGAAGGATACGAATATGGTGACCATTATGGGGAATATGATCTTTTCCTTCTGGGATACCGGCCTCA